>JAQUUV010000103.1:3881-7407 GCA_028693695.1 Syntrophomonas sp. | reverse complement strand
GCCCTGGCTATTTCTATTTTACGGACTATTAAAGAATAAACGATCAAGGGGACGATTTTCTTGTCATCCTTCGATCAACAGAACCGTCCCCTTGATCGCCCGAAAATTAAATACATTCCATGGATAAAGGCCATAACTCAGGCATAAGATAGATAGAGATATATGCCTGGGGGGATAGTATTTTGAAAGACTTTATAAACCGGGTGGAAAAAAGCCTGATACGATTTGCTATCTTTAGCTTGCTGCTAATGGTAGCAATTCAGGGATTAATGACGGCTGACCCAATTCGCTTTTATCTAAGCTGGGGTGAAAGAATGGAGGGTCAGAACTTAGAGTTTCCGGTCAGTTACCCGCAACAAAAAAATACCGCGCTGGTAGTTGAGGAGGCCAAGTCACCCCAAACCATGCTTACCATTGGCGTGGATAAGTATTCATCTTTGCCTAGAGCTAAAATATTGATTAATGGCCGGGAAAAGTTCAATTTTACTGAAAAGCAGGTCAAGATAGATATAATGGCTGGCGACACGGTTGAGATAGATTCTACTGCTTATAATTTTCCTATCGATTATAAAATTGTGTCTGTTTCTTCCAACCTTGCATTTCCTAGCTCAAATCAGACCTATACTGCCAATCAGACCATAGTAATGGTAGGCAAAGTTATAGTAAAATAAAGAATATGAAATGTGAGGTGGTATGGTATGGAAGTAGGAAGTAAAATTGTAGCCACAGCAGCTATTAAAATGGCACTTTCTTTATCCCGGCCAGAAGAAATAGCTATGAAAAAGTCATTATTTGAGCAATACGGGATCAAAGCGGTGGCCGTTGATTACGGAGGTGAATTTATCTCCTCGGTGGCCAAAATTGTGGAAAGGGCGGTGGTTGCCGCCAAACGGGAAGGGGTTATCAAGGAAACGCACCCGGATGAAGGGGCTGTAGCTGGCGCAACTCGTGAGGCTCTAGCTCAGATCATGCCTAAGGCTATCGGTCTTAACGTTGGTGGTAAAATAGGAGTAGCTCGTTTCAAAGATCACATAAGCGTAGCAATTTTCTTTGGAATAGGGTTGCTTCATCTAGATGAAGTGTCGATCGGTCTCGGGCATCGGGCCGTACCATAAAGAAAAGAGAGGTAGGATGGTAGTATGGTAGTAAGGGGAATTAGAGGAGCTATAACGGTAAAAGAAGATAACGCAACAGAGATATTACAGGCAACGGCTGAAGTCTTAGAGGAAATTATTAGCCAAAATGAACTGAGCTTCCAGGATATTGCTAGCATTATATTTACGACCACTGCAGATATTAAATCCGTTTTCCCAGCGGAAGCTGCTCGCTCCATGGGGTTAAACCTGGTCCCATTATTGTGTTCCCAGGAGATTGAGGTGCAAGGTTCAATTCCACTTTGTATACGGATACTTATTCATGTGAACACCAATAAAAACCAGGAAGAGATATGCCATGTTTTTATGCGAGATGCTGCCAGATTACGGGAAGATTTAAAAAAGATTAATACTGCAGAGTAAATAAGATTGCGAAAAATCTAGCCATTTTAGAAAACGCCGAGGGCTTTGAAGTGCACCCCGGCGTTTTTAATTGCATTTTCCTAAATATATCAAAGGACTATTTGCCTCCATTGTAGAATAATGTAAAGCTATGAGTAATTTGGAGAGGTGAAGGCTTTGCGTTTTAGTAGTTTAAAAACCAAACTGGTTCTTGCTACCTGTGTAATTTGTCTTTTTTGTCTGTTTATGGTATGTACGGTCAGCTATATCATATCCTACAATGAAGTCAAAGAGGCGATAAACCAGAAAGCCGCAGAATCAGTAATGAAGACTGCAAGCGAATTCAATACCTGGTTTGTGGAGCAGGGGCAAGCTGTCACCGGTATCGTAGAAGATATTGAAATAAACAATGACTTTGGCGACCAATATCTGCTCAGTTATTTGACCAGCAAGCTGAAACGGCAAAGCTCGCCGGTAATTGATTACTATATGGGATTTCCTACGCAGGATAAGACGTTTATTGATGGTTCCGGGTGGCAGCCGCCTCCCGAGTTTGATTGCACGACTAGAAAATGGTACACCGGGGCCGTGCAGAATGATAACCTGGCATATACTACACCGTATCTAGATGCCAGCACTGGGCAGATGATTTTTACTATCGCTCGGCCAGTTAAACAAAAAGGTCAATTTACAGGAGTGGTTGGGGCAGATATACTTCTAACCGACTTGATTAATCGTGTCCAGAAATCCAAGACTGATGAGGCTGAATATGCCTTTTTGGTTGATAGTGAGCGAAACTTTTTGGTTCACCCAGAAAAGGGTTTTCAGCCCACACCCACTGGACTACAAAATGCAGCAAATGTTTTAGATGGGCGTTACCTTCCTATGCTGGATCAGATTCTAAAGGGTCAATATGGTATCATTGAGCTGAAAGATTATGACGGGATTGACAAGTATTTCGTAACCAGTCCCATTAAATCCACCAACTGGACTTTTGGCGTGGCTATACCCAAAGCTGAGTATATGAAACCCCTAAACAAGCTCCTATATGGATTCATAGCCGCACTTGCCATATCTCTGGCGGTTGGAATCTTGATTATTCTACTACTCGTAAACAGCCTGCTCAAACCTATAGGCAAGTTAAGGGAAGCTGTCACCAGGTACTCGCAGAAAGATTTTACTACTCGTTCACCTGTTACAACGCGTGATGAAGTGGGTGATCTAAGTAAGAGTTTTAACAGCATGGCAGATATTATTGAAGATTACAGCCATACTCTGGAACAGCGGGTGGAGGAAAGAACACTGGAATTGAGGGAAGCGAATGAGCGAGTGATGCAAAGCATTGACTACGCCCAGAGAATACAGACCTCAATTCTGCCCAATATGGGAAAGATACTGGAAATTCCTGCGGATAATTATTTTATCATCTGGAAGCCGCGTGACCTGGTGGGAGGAGACTTCTACTGGTGTAAAAAAGAAGCTTCCGCCTACTATATCGCCGTTGCCGACTGCACGGGACACGGTGTTCCGGGTGCATTGATGACCATGACGGTAAATGCGATTTTGGATCGAATTATGGATCATGCAGGTGATTATTCCCCAGCGACGGTTTTGAAAAAACTTAACCGACTTCTTAAAGAAACCCTTAATCAGGATAATTCCAACACTCTTTCCAATGATGGGGTAGACATCGGCCTTTGTCTCGTAAAGCCGGATGAAAAAAAGCTATTTTACGCGGGGGCCAGAATCGCTCTTCTTTATTGCCGGGATAACGTTGTAGTTGAAGTTAAGGGAGATAGGCAGAGTCTGGGTTATAAGAAATCAGATCCTGATTATGAATTTAGCAATTATGAATTAAACCTGGAAGGGGTAACTAACTTCTATCTATCTACCGATGGCATCTTTGATCAAAACGGGCAGGAAAACGAGTTTGGATTTGGCAGCAAACGATTTCAAAACATCATTGGGGAGAACCAGCATATGACCTTAGCATCACAGGAAAAGCTAGTGCTTGATATACTACAGAATTA
>JAQUUV010000103.1:0-3781 GCA_028693695.1 Syntrophomonas sp. | reverse complement strand
AGTGCTCATGATGAGCCAGAATGGCTTCGGCCACTCGGGGTTCGTTAATAGCTTGAGCCATTCTGTAGCCCACCTCACAGTGCTTGCGTACTATATCCCATTCTTCACTGCCAAGTGGCTCCGGTTTTTCCATGATTTCTATAGGAATGATTATTTTACCGATATCATGTAACTGAACCAAGCGCAGCAAGTCCTCTTTTTCATTCATGGCTATTTCCATATTATTTGCCAGATGGGCAGACATTTGCGCCATCCTTCGGGTATGTTCCTGGCTTTCATCGCCTCTTGTCCACAATTTCTTCTCCAGGTTCAGAACAATGCTGCGGCGATGATTCTGGCTTTCGAGCAGTTTATTATGATACATGAGGTTTTCGGCTTGGATAAACATATTTAGTATGTCTTCGTGCAAATTTCTGCGGGTAGTGTTTCCCAGGGCAAGACTAACTTCTATTGGGTAGGCATCGGCTTCCTGGCAGGCCTGCCTTATTCTCTGGCAGATTGCTTCGCAGACCTCATTATTGGTGCGTGGCAAAATGATTAAAAACTCATCTCCGCCCCAGCGGGCAATTATATCACTCTGTCGGCAGCAGCTACTCAATATCGAGGCAACATTGCTTAATAAGCTGTCCCCGGCTACATGGCCAAAAACATCATTGGTTAGTTTTAATCCATTAATGTCCGCCATAATCAAACTGACTGGCAGCTCTTGTTCTGTGTCAAATTCAGGCATAACACTTTCAATGTAGGCGCGGTTATAGAGGCCGGTCAATTTATCATGATAGCTTAGATAGCTAATTTGGGCATCGGCTGCCTGCTTTTCAGTAAAATCTGTAAGGATGAGCATTACGACCTTTTGCTCTTTCTCAGCAGAGAATCGGTTTATTAGCTTGTATTCTACTTTAATAGATCGGTTGTGGATAAGAAGCAGTTTTGGTAATTGCTGTAAGATATCATAGCCCGCAGCTTCATTCTCTATCTGCCAAATATCATTAAAGATCTTTTTGAATAACTGGGTTTGTTCTTCATTTTCAGGGTTACTTAATAGTTCAATAATACTGGTGTTTTCTATAGGGCGATTAAATATTTTTCGGCACTCCGTGCTATATTCCCGATCAACCAGCAGATTCCTTCCAAAAGTCAAAAAGCCTTGCCCAGCATTATTGAGCAGAGCCTTAAGAGCAGCTTCGTTTCTTTTTATTTCCCATTGTTGAATATCGCTAATCTTGATAATCTTACCAGCCATATTCAGTAGCTTCCGGTAGTTTGTGGCAAGTTGCTGGTATGATGGCAGGAGGGGATTATCCTGGTAATCATCACATAAAATATCGCGCAGAGCAGACTGCAAAATACCGGTTTCGACTGGAAATAAATCTTTATTAGCTTGGTTTTTAACCATAATAGCTATTGCCCTTCCACAGGAATAATATTAAAGGGAAGATCAACATCTTCTTTGAATTCTTCTGCACATTCCAGAAGACTCTCATTTTCTGGATCATAGTACCAGTTGATGGATACCCGTTTTCCCTGACTGTAAGCGTCTTGCAGTATATCAACAAAATCCATAATACACTTGGAACTGCTGGTATTCATATAGAGCAGGTCAAATTCAAATATGGCTGTTACTTCGCCTAACATTCCTAGATATTCATTCAACCAAGAAAAGATTGGCGCATAAAAGCCAACGGCATTTTCAGGATAAGACTGACCCTTAACAGTCAGAAGATGGTTTTCAAACTTAATCTCAGGGGTAGACCGGGTGGCTTCAATATAAAGGCTGGTCAAAACCAATTCCTCCAATCACTTTTATAATCTAAGTGTTAGGGACTTTTAAGAAATATAATTGTCTGCCTGTTTTATTCATTGACAGCCCCGTATTATACAATAACTTTCAGGATAATATAATCGAAGCGTTCATTCCGGTTAATTAAGGTATATTCTATAGGGGCGGACGATTTTCTAGCCATTTCCAGGAGACCCAATCCAGCTCCCCCAGAACTTCCTTCAAGTATCAATCGTTCCTTTTTCATTTGACTCTTATATGCAGCTTTTAATTGTTCCCTATCTAGTCCATTAATTTCTTCGATCATGGACATAAGGGCTACGGCATCTTCCTTTACAACCATATTACCGGAATAAACAAAGTAGTTTTCACTGGTTTTACCGATAATAACAAGGCCAGAGCCAAGAAAGCCAA
The DNA here is from genome assembly GCA_028693695.1 of Syntrophomonas sp. Lineage (GTDB taxonomy): Bacteria > Bacillota > Syntrophomonadia > Syntrophomonadales > Syntrophomonadaceae > PHAA01. The sequence goes on along the minus strand of JAQUUV010000103.1, from coordinate 1,587 downwards.
GGCCCTCCTGGGCAAATTTCTGGCTGGAAAGGTAGGAATTGATGTTTTGGGTCTGCTCAATGAAGACTGAAAATACATTTAGGGTATTTTTCTTTATATTTTCATCAGAGTTTATATGTTTCTTGATTGCGTCACCCAGTACTTCAATAACCTCCTGCGAGAATGGTCCAGTAAAAGTCAATACAATGCCGTCCTGGTCTAACCTGCTTTTTAAGTCTGTTAGGCTTTCATTGAGCATCTAGTCATCTCCTTATCACTGATTCTGCTATTATACCAGTTCTAGAACTGGTAGACGGGTTTGTCGCCAGTTAGCCATTCATATTTATAGCGTATAATTCATGGTTCATGTAATTATTCAAGATGCGACTAAAATATCCTTCTATACGCTACTGATTTTTCTTCTCAATCAGTACCACAAGCCTGAGCCTCTAGCGGAGTGATACCGAAAGCCTCATCGGTGGCAAAGACCAGAACCCTAGCCCGGCCGATAAGTTCAGCCAGTTCTTGTCAGTAACTATAAAGGTCAGCAATTGGTACTATGCCCTGCGCCAAAATAAACAACGGGGATTTTTTTATACTCCGTTATGATTCAATTGATAGACATCGGTTCTCCTGTGCTTTAGGAGCGGTAGTTCCCGGCGCACTTTATCGACCATGGTCCAATCCAGTTCTGCATAGATCGTATCTTCACCAGAACCAGCCGCGCTTATTACCGTTCCCCAGGGGTCTACAACCAGAGAATGTCCCCAGGCCTGATAACTGGCTTCTGGATTCAGGGCTGGAGAGGCAGCGACTACGAACAACTGGTTGTCAACAGCTCTAGTTCTCATAAGCAACTCCCAATGAGCTGGGCCGGTCGTATGATTAAAAGCAGCGGGAATGACCAGCATCTGCGCTCCTTCTAAGGCTGCCATCCGGGCCAGTTCAGGGAACCTAATGTCATAGCAGATTAGTACGGCCCAAACTAGCCCATGATATTGAATTAGTTGCAAGGTATCACCAGCGGTGAAGACATCGGATTCTTTAAAATATAATTGTCCGGGAATATCGACATCAAAGAGGTGGATTTTACGGTGTTTGCCAATGACATGGCCCTGCTCATCAAAAGTATAACTGCAGTTATATATTCTACCTTGTGCATCTTTTTCCGGAATGGAACCGCCAACTAAGAAAATACTATTTCGGCGGGCCAGGTCTGATAAAAAATCGGTGGTTGGTCCGGGAAAAGATTCTGCGTATTCAGCCAGGAGGTCGGTCTGGTAAGGTGCATTAAACATTTCCGGCAGTATAACCATCTGTGCTCCCCTACAGCAAGCCTTATTAACCATATCTCCCGCTTTATCCAAATTATCTTTTTTACAGGCAGAAACCTGCATCTGGCAGATGGCAAGCTTCAATTTTTCACGCATATATTTCTCCTTTCGATAATCTTTGGTATTTTTAAGTTTAGCTCATGTTATACTAATTGCAAACATTGTTTAAAGCCTAATTCGTGGGGGATTATTAATGAAACCTTTTAAACTGGCTTCTCGCGGCGATAGCACCGGAGATACCTTGGTGGCAATACCTGCGCCGGGGCGCACCCTT
>JAQUUV010000102.1 GCA_028693695.1 Syntrophomonas sp. | reverse complement strand
TGCAACTGGTATCTGAGCATACCCGGGTTTATATGACTAAGAAGGGTATCAGCGAGATAGAAGTATATGACCCGGCCAAGGTACTGGAAAAGTGGGAAGTACAGCCTGCTCAGATGATCGAGATTAAAGGTCTTATGGGGGATAGCTCAGATAATATTCCCGGTGTACCTGGGGTAGGGCCTAAAACCGCTATTAAGTTAATTAAAGAATATGGGAATTTGGAAAAGCTCTATGAAAACCTGGATAAGATAAAAGGCAAAAAGCTGGTGGAGAATCTGGTCGAGCACCAAACCCAGGCTATTATGAGCCGCGAACTGGCGACGATTGTCAGGGATATGCATATCGAAGGCCAGATGGATGACTATAAAGTCCAGGAAGCGAACCGGGCTGAACTGATGCCCCTATACCAGCGACTCCAGTTTAATAATTTTATTAATGCTCTGCAGGAATCCAGTCCAGCTCCCGATCTCGCTCTGGTTCTGCCTCCAATCGAGGTTGGTCCTGATGCTAGGGAACTAAACAGCGAGGAAGAGCTGAAGAGGTTGCTTCGGAGTGTTGAACCAACGGAAGGGATAACTATTCATATAGAGACTGATTATCGCCATCCCATGTGGAGTAAAATCCAGAAGATATATCTGGCCTATCGGCAGGACGTATTTTTCATGGATATGACTGAAAAGAGCGGGTTCAAACTGGACTGGCTTAAGCCTCTGTTGGAGGATCAGGCCATCCTTAAATACCTGCATAACGCCAAGTTCGCTCAGGTAGTTCTGCTGCGGCATGGCATACATTTGCGGGGTGTAGAGGGAGATACGCTACTATTTACATACGTCCTGGATCCATCGTTTCAGAGCGAGGAGCTTCGGGCTACCGTGGCGCACCATATGCAGGTGGATACCTCAAGCAGCAGCACCGCTTATCTGGTATCACAGATAAAGGCAGTCCATAACTTGTTGGAAAATCAGGGTGCCCCGGAATTAAAAGCCCTGCTGGATGATATCGAGTTACCCTTGTCGGATATACTAGGGGTAATGGAGTTCTGCGGGGTAAAGGTGGATAAAAAAATCTTGTTGTCCATTAGCGGAGAATTGGGGGAGCGCATTTCTAGGGCAGAAGCCAAAATTCAAGAACTAGCAGGGAGTAGCTTCAACATCAATTCGCCCAAACAACTGGGGAAGGTACTATTTGAAGATTTGGGTCTTAAGACCGCTAAGAAGACCAAAAGTGGATATTCCACAGGACAGGAAGTTCTAGAAGGACTGTACGATCAACATGAAATTATTGCCTATATAATGGAACACCGCCAATTGAGCAAGCTGAAATCAACCTATGCTGATGCCCTGCAGAACTTGATTCAGCCTGATACGGGTCGGGTGCATACCATCTTCAAACAGGCCATCACTGCTACCGGTCGGCTTTCCAGTGTGGAACCGAACCTGCAGAATATTCCGATTCGGATGGAGGAGGGGCGGAGAATCAGAAAGGCCTTTGTGGCTGCGGATAAAGAGTGGCTTATCTTCTCGGCCGATTACTCGCAGATTGATTTGCGCTCTCTGGCCCACATCAGCGGAGATGAGATCCTGATTGATACCTTTAAAAAAGGGATTGATATTCATACCCGCACCGCATCGGAGATATTTGATGTTCCTCTGGAAAAAGTGGACAACGAATTGCGCCGCAGGGCCAAAGCGGTTAATTTTGGTATTATATACGGCATTAGTGAATTTGGTCTGGCTCGGGGTACGGGTGTAACCCGCAAGGAGGCTGGACGCTATATTAAGGAATACTTGGATTCCTATCCAGGGGTGAAGCAATACATGGAGGATGTAGTTCAGTTTGGTATAGAAAAGGGCTATGTGGAAACCATTTTAAAAAGGCGTAGGTATTTGCCTGACCTGCGCGCTAAGAATAAGATGGTACAGGCCTTTGCCAGGCGTATGGCTCTTAATACCCCCATTCAGGGTACTTCAGCCGATATTATCAAGCTGGCTATGCTCAAGGTCGCCGCGGAATTGAAGGAGCGTCAGCTAAGATCCCGCCTGTTGCTGCAAGTGCATGATGATATGGTACTTGAAGTACGCAAGGATGAACTGGAAGAAGTGGCTTATATGGTGAAAAACTGCATGGAAACTGCCTATACCTTGAAAGTGCCTTTGACCGTTTCCATGAAGGCGGGCCCCAACTGGTATGACATGCAGGATTGGGAATAGAAATTATAGACGAGGTGGTTTGAATGCCGGAACTGCCGGAGATAGAGACAATTAGGACCTCACTGGCCATAAATATTGGAGCCTCCATTTCCCGCATAGACGTCAAGCGGGGAGACATTATGAGACGGGAAGACTTCCCGCCGGAAGAGCTATACGGCCAGCCTATAACTGAAATAGGGAGGCGGGGTAAATATCTGGCGTTTTTAATGGGGAACGGGTTTTATATGGTAGTTCACCTGGGGATGAGCGGACGCTTTTATATGCAGGCTGAAGATGAAGAAATTTCTGCGCCTCATGTTCATTTCATAGTCTACTTGGACAATGGTCGCAAACTGCTTTACCAGGATGCCCGCCGTTTCGGGGGAATATGGTTGTCCCGTGATACTGAGTCGATTTTTGCGCTTATGGGGGTAGAACCGCTTTCGGAGCAGTTCACCTCGGGCTACCTTGCGAAGATCGCCCAAAATCGCAAAGTAGCCATCAAGACCCTATTGCTCAACCAGCAACTCATATCAGGCATCGGTAATATTTACGCAGATGAATCGCTTTTTGCTGCCGGAATCAGAGGCCACCGGCCTGCCGGTTCCCTAACGATTGCTGAGATCAAGCGACTACATCGGGCCATCGTAAAGGTCTTAAAGAAAAGCATTCAGGAGCGAGGTACGACCTTTCGAGATTTCCGGGATGGTTTCAACCGGAGCGGGAATTTCCAAAACTCCCTGCAAGTTTACGGAAGAGACAAGCAAGCCTGCACTGTATGTGGCGGCATAATAAAGAAAGACAAGATAGGCGGCAGAAGCAGCCACTTCTGCGAACGCTGCCAAAAATAACCGAACTTGTCAATACTCCTCTCAACTGCACACCTTTTTATTCACATTCATATAGTAGCTATATATCTAATATATGATTGGGAGTGGCTGTTTTGGAGTTGCTAGCGGTATTGTTGTTTGCATTGGCGGTTAGTTCTGACGGGTTTATGGTAGGGATAGCCTACGGGGTTAGAAAAATCAGAATGCCCATTACGTCTCTATTGGTTATATGTGTGGCCTCAGCCACCGCTGTGACGGTAGCTATGATTTTGGGTAAAGGCCTGACCTGCTTTCTTAACCCGGTCGTGGCCTCCCGCTTGGGAGCGATTACCATAATGTTTATAGGTCTTTTCTTTCTGGTACAGTCCTTCCGGCAGAAGCTAGGCTGCATAGAAGGAAATGGAGAAGATCCGCTTCTATCTATCAAAGTAAAACCTCTGGGGATAATAATACAAATACTTAAGGAACCATCCAGCGCTGACTTTGACAGGTCGGGCGAAATTGGTATGAAGGAAGCATTTTTCTTAGGTCTAGCTCTTGCAATGGATGCCTTTGGAGCAGGTGTAGGTATAGCTATGGCAGGATATAATATTTTATTTACAGCTCTCAGCGTGGGTATGCTAAAATTCATATTAGTCAGCAGCGGGCTAGTGCTGGGGCGGAGAGTGAAAAATGAACGTTGGCAGTATCTTTCCTCGGTTTTAACTGGTTTTATTCTGCTAACTCTAGGCGTATCAGAGTTTATTTAAAAGTGGTGATGGATTAAATGATCATTATCGGATTAACCGGCGGAATCGCCAGCGGAAAGAGCACTGTTGCTAAGACCCTGGCAGAAATGGGCGCCTTGATTATAGATGGGGATGAGACTGCTCATCAACTCATGGAACCACATAAGGCAGCCTGGGAGGACATTGTACAGGCTTTCGGGCGAGAGATATTGAATCCTGATATGACTATTAATCGTTTGAAGCTAGGGGCCATTGTATTTGAGGATGATGAACAACTAGAAGTACTCAACCGTATAACTCATCCGCTAGTGTTGGAGAGCTTTAAGAGTCAAATCCTGCAAATAAAAGCTATCCAGCATGACGCAGTAGTCATTATGGATGTTCCTCTGCTGTACGAAGCTCATATGGATAAACTGTGTGATCAGGTGTGGGTAGTATGGGTCGACCGTGAAACTCAGATTAAGAGGTTAATGGAACGTAATCATTTTACCAGGGAAGAGGCGGTAAAACGTATAAAATCGCAGATGTCCCTGGATGAGAAGGCTAAACGGGCTGACGTTGTAATTGACAATAGCAATAACATCGAGGAAACTATTCGTTCTATAACCAGAAATTTCAAAGATATTTTATAAAATTATTATGTATTATTTATAAGGTAGTAAACCTGTGGAGGTTTTTAATTGACTCGAGAGATGAAAAGCAAATTTTCCCTGCTAATGTGGGCAATCATACTCATATTTCTAGTGGTAGTTATATCTTTTCCTAAATGGATTACGGTTTTTTATCCTTTGCCCCATCGCGATATAGTTTTTACTACTGCTAAAGAATATAATGTGGATCCGTACTTAGTTTTCGCCATCATTCGTGCTGAAAGTAAATATCAGACCGCTGCGGAATCTCCGGTAGGTGCCAAGGGTCTTATGCAGATCATGCCAGACACCGCTCAATGGATTGCGGAACAGATGAAGATAGAAAATTTTAAGACAGATGATCTGCACAAGCCGGAAGTTAACATTCGTTTTGGTTGCTGGTATATAAAGAATCTTAACACTGAATTTAAAGGAAGCCTTCCCCTGCAGGTTGCCGCATACAACGCTGGGAGAGGCAAGGTAAAACAATGGGTTCAGGAAGGCAAATGGGATGGTAACTCTCGCAATATAGAGGGAATACCCTTTTTGGAAACTAAGCAATATGTAAAAAACGTACTAAAAAACTACGAAGCATACAAAGCTATTTATGATCAGGTCAGGTGAGCGAGCAGAGCCCAAATAATAATACATATAACCGGGAAACCGGTTATTTTTTTGTGCTTCAGGGCAGAAAAAGAATACCGGGACAGCCTGCCGCATATAATAGCCAAGGATAAGCTGGGATAGAGGAGGTACTGGCATTGCGGATTAATTCCAGGAAAAGAGGTCACCGTTACCTCGGGCGTAGCTTTGGCTCTCCCATGCAATCGCGTTTAATGTTCTTGGTAAGTCTGATGGGTGGAATTTTGCTTTTGTTAGGGGTTGGCCTATATTTTCAGAAGGTAATATTTGCAACTAACATGAGCGGTCGACCTCTACAAATGGCAGTTGTAGACCCGGTGGACACCCTGGAGCCAGCCCTGATTGAAAACCACGCCCAGCAATTGATATCCAGTGCTATTTATGAGGGCTTGTTTTCTTATGATGATAAAAGTCATGATCTAAAACCAATGCTTGCCAAAAACTGGAGTTATGCTGATGATGGTAAAACGGTAAATATCCATATTAATAAGGGGATTAAGTTTAGCAACGGCAAGGAATTGACTGCTGCTGACGTGAAAGCCTCCTGGGAGAAAAACTTATCCATGAACCAGGAATGGTCTAATACCAGTATGTTTCTACCTATCTTGGGTGCAACGGAGCGCATACAAGGTAAAAGCAATGACATAGCCGGTATTCAAGCCATTGACAGCCATACGCTGAAGATAGGGTTAATCAGACCAGATGCAGCCTTCATCTATACTCTTACCAGTCCCGTTTTCTGGGTAATGGACAGCCCGAAAGATGCACCTGCTTGTGGCACCGGTCCATTTGTATTACAAGAAAACAAACCGGAAGGTTTGCTCCTGCTTAGAAATGAAGAATACCACCGCGGCAAACCTCATCTCTCAGCTGTAAACGTTATACGTTATACAGACGCAACCCAAGCCTTGGCCGCCTATAGAGAAGGCAAAGTGGATTATCTGGACGTTTTCCCTCTCCAGGAACTGCCAGCTATTGGAACAAATCCAGAATATAAAGAACTTTTCATTAGTAAACCAGTTATGGAGGTTTATTGGCTGGGGTTTAATTTGAATCGCGAGCCCTACGCCAACAACTATCTTCTGCGGCGAGCGTTGAACTATGGTATTGACCGAGAATCCATTATTAAAACCCTCTTGGGCGATGCTTACTTGCCGGCTAAAGGAGTAATACCTATAGACTCTGCGGCTTATAATCCACAGATGCGTGGCTATGTTTATGATCCCGAAAAGGCTGCCGAGCTTCTGTCCGAGGCTGGTTTTCCGCAGGGCAAGGGGTTGAGACCACTGACCCTGACCTACAACCGAGATCCCGGACATACCCAAATTGCCCAGGAGATTGCCCGGCAGTTAGCATTACTGGGAATTACGGTGCAAATCCAGGATAATGATTGGGATTATTACACCAAGCAGCTTAGTAATATGCAGCTCAGTTTCTTTCGCCTGGGATGGCAGGCGGACTACCCGGATGCAGACAATTTCCTCTATACCTTATTCCGCAGTTCTGCAGCCGGAGGGAGTAACCTGACTGGCTACCGTAATCCTCAGGTGGATCAATTATTGGATACCTCCCGCGCTGAATACCGTGATGAAAAGGCGAGGTTAAAGCTCCTAAATAGAGCTGAGGAGATTATCGTTGATGATGCCCCCTGTTTATGGTTGTTCCAGAAAAAAGCCACAGTATTGATAGGGAAAGAGGTTCGAGATTTAAAGATAAACAGCATGGAGATGATTGATTGGTATGAACTAGGTTTAAGCTGAGCAGCACCAGATTAACCGCTTTAAGCACTGCCACGAAAGCCTTGAACGTAGTCACCGTACAGGCCCCAGGGAAGACATAGACAATTGACAGAGGTACCTCCCTGTTGTATAATGTGCATGGTCGGGAAAAGGGAGCTTCCCAGTGATGTTCTTCTTTATCTGCAGACATAATGGGTCGGAGTGGTGGAACCGGCAGACACGTACGTTTGAGGGGCGTATGCTGAGAGGCGTAGGGGTTCAAGTCCCCTCTCCGACACCAAAATAGCCAATATAATGAGCTTTTGCAGATTTGCATTTATGTAATTACGCAAGAGCTTTTTTCGTGGGACGTACGCAACGGACGTATGCAGTAAGAACGTATGCAGTAAGAACGTATGCAGTAAGAACGTATGCAGTAAGAACGTATGCACCTCCTTCTTATAATAATTAAGGAGGTATATGGAATGGCAAAGAGAAGAGGGAAAATCATTGAGGAGGAGTTATCGACTCAACCGCCGCTTGTAAAAGGAGGCAATGATTTTGATTATTGTGTAAGTTTATTCATGGATGAAATGGAAATTCGAAATCTATCGTATCATACAATGCGTTGGCATAAAGAGAACCTCCATTATGTCAGACCCTTCTAAAGTTAAACCTACCAATTGAACCTACCAAAATTGAGGAAAGACATTTTAAACAGTGTATCCTTCACTGGAAACGTGAATGTGAA
>JAQUUV010000101.1 GCA_028693695.1 Syntrophomonas sp. | reverse complement strand
AGTCCCTGCAAATTATTAACAGCTGGAAGGGGGGGGTATAATGGGTGATGTACTATCCCAAAATGAAATAGATGCGCTCCTTTCGGCCCTGAGTACCGGGTCAGTTGATGCCAATGAATTAAAGGAAGAGCAAAGTAAAAAAAAGGTTAAGATTTATGACTTTAGAAGACCTAATAAGTTTTCCAAGGATCAGATTCATACCTTACAGGTTATCTATGAAAATTATGCTCGTTCCCTGGGCACTTATTTATCCGGACAGTTAAGGGCCCCGGTTCAAGTTGAAGTATTATCCGTGGAACAGGTAACCTATGATGAATTTATCAGGTCAATACCTAGTACTACCATATTGAATATTTTTTCCATGTACCCTCTGGAAGGCAGTGCCATAATGGAAATAAACCCCAACTTGGGTTTTGCCTTTCTGGATAGGCTAATGGGGGGGCCTGGATCTACGCCAGATAAGGTAAGAGGATTGACTGAAATAGAACAGACAGTAATGGAGAAGTTGGGCCAGCGCATGCTGGAATTTCTTCAGGAGCCTTGGAGTAGTATTGTAGATTTTGAGCCCGTGATTGAAAGAGTTGAGACTAATCCCCAGTTTACTCAATTAATTTCTCCAACTGAAGTAATGATGATTGTTTCCCTAGAGACCAAAATGAGCGATTTGCTAGGGATGATTAATATATGTATACCCTATTTAGTGTTAGAACCTATAGTTGCTAAGCTTAATGTGCATTATTATTATTCTACGTCAGGAAAAAAGTCTACTCCTGAAAATATGGATGCCATACAAAATAAATTGGAATCTGCTTATGTACCGGTAAAAGCAGTATTGGGAAGAACAGTAATCACGGTGAAAGACCTTCTGGAACTGGCACCAGGTGATGTTATTCCTCTAAAGAGAGATATCAAGGAAGAATTAGAGTTGCTGATAGGCCAGCGCACCAAATTCTGGGGTAAGCCCGGACTTTTTGGCAAAAAGCTATCCATTCAGATTAGCCGGGTAGTAGAGGAGGTAAATTACGATGAATGATGGTATTCTGTCCCAGGATGAAATCGATGCCTTGTTAAATGGGGGAACTAGTTCAAATATACCCGCTGCTGCCCCATCGGGGGCGGAATTGAGTGATTTTGAGAGGGATGCCGTAGGGGAAATTGGCAATATCAGTATGGGTACTTCGGCGACTACCTTATCAACCTTGCTGAGAAGGAGGGTATCCATTACTACTCCTCGCGTCTCCATTACGAATCAAGCCCAGCTTCAGGCAGAGTATCCGTTACCTTATGTAGTGATAGAAGTTAAATATACTGAGGGTATTAACGGTACGAATATGCTGGTAATTAAAGAAGAAGATGCCTGTATCATAGCTGATATAATGATGGGTGGGGATGGGAAAAGCCCCGATATGAACCTGGATGAACTTAAACTGAGTGCAGTAAGTGAAGCTATGAATCAGATGATGGGTTCGGCTACTACTAGTTTGTCTTCTATGTTTGGCAAGCGTATAGATATTTCGCCTCCCAAGGTCAACGTGGTTGATCTGAGTAGACAGGAGATAGATTCTCTGGAAGACCACGCTGAAATCGCGCAGATTAGATTTAAAATGGAAATAGATGATTTAATAGACAGTGAAATCATGCAACTTATACCCGTTGATGCAGTTAAAGAAATGGTACAGAACCTTATGGGGGGTAGTGCTAAAGAATCATCCCTGGATGCAATTATTGAATCACCTACTGTGAGCAGCCCTCCCCAACATCAACCGGAAACTGCTTACGCCCAACTCTTGCCAGAGGAGCCAGCACCTGCTATGCCAATGGCGCCGCCCCCGCAAGCAATGTGGGGTAACCAGGGCTATGATGATATGCCTTCCGGGGTGAAAAAAGGTGAGCAATTTGCGGTGCAACCTGTTCAATTTGCCCCCTTGCAGGAATCTGTAGACGCCAACCTGCCGCAAAACATTGGACTGATATTGGATGTACCCTTGGATGTAACGGTAGAACTAGGAAAAACTCGAAAAACGATTAAAGAAGTTTTGGAACTTACTGCGGGATCGATAATCCAACTTGATAAGATGGCTGGTGAACCAGTTGATCTTATGGTTAATGGTAAATTAATTGCTAAAGGTGAGGTAGTAGTTATTGATGAGAATTATGGTATTAGAATAACCACCATATTAAGCCCCCTGGATAGGATGAGTAAACTACAATAAGAGAAGAGGAGGATAAGAATGGGTAAGAGGGTTTTAGTCGTTGATGATGCTGCTTTTATGAGGATGATGATTAAAGATATTCTTAGCAAAAACGGTTATGAGGTAGTTGGAGAAGCGGAGAATGGCATGATTGCTATCGATAAATACAAAGAGGTACTGCCTGACCTGGTAACCATGGATATAACCATGCCTGAGATGGATGGTATTGCTGCGGTTAAAGAAATAGTAGCTTTTGATTCCAAGGCTCGGGTGATTATGTGTAGCGCTATGGGACAGCAGGCTATGGTTATTGATGCCATTCAAGCGGGAGCCAAAGACTTTATAGTTAAACCTTTCCAACCTGAAAGGGTTCTTGAAGCTGTAAGTAAAGCACTTAGTTAATTGCAGTTGGGGATGTGACTTTTATATGAACCCTTTGCGTAAAAAGCACCTGATGATTCTTCTAATAGTGTTAGCACTGACTTTATTTCTGACTGGTACTGCTCTAGGGGTAGACAATATTCAAGATTTAAATAATGCTATTAACCAAGAACAGCCGCAAGTTGAGTCCAATAATCTATGGTTAAGTTTCTTGAAATTAATCCTGGTTTTGGGTGTTATAGTTGCTGCCGCTTGGTCTATCATCCACCTATTTGCCAAACAGGTGAGCACTAAAATGCAAGGGACCTGGTTACACGTGGTGGACGAGGTGATGCTGGGACAAAATAAGGGTTTAGTCCTATGCGAGGTAAGTGGTAAGATCTATGCGCTAGGGGTAACTGATGGTCAGATTAATTTGCTATTCGAAGTGGATAATCCTAAATTATTAGAGGAAATTAGCTCAGGGGATTACATTATTAAAGAAAAAAAAGAGATTCCTCTTATGAATTCTATTAATGATTGGTTCAACCGCCAGCTTAAAATGGATAAAAGTTCAAATTCACCCAAGGATTTTCACCTGCTTATGCAGGAACAGACTAAACGTATAAAAGATGTTTCATTCCCGAGCGTAAGGAACCGGGGATCGAATGTAAAGAGAAGTGGTAAAGATGAGTAAACTAAAATTGCCCCGCCATAGCCTGTTGCTGGTATCAGGTATTGCTTTTATTATATTAATGTTTGTATCTCCGGTATCTGCAGAACCGTTCCAGATTCCAAATGTTAATCTTCAAATTGGGGGGGACGCCAATACTCCCCAGAGTTTATCTAATTCTCTTCAGTTACTTATTCTACTGACCGTACTGACCCTAGCTCCGGCTCTACTTATACTTGTAACATCATTTACCAGGATTATTATTGTTCTGTCATTTATTAGAAGTTCCCTGGCAACCCAGCAAATGCCCCCTAATCAAGTATTAATAGGCCTGGCTCTCTTTCTTACCCTATTTATTATGATGCCTACATGGCAACAGGTGAACCAGGATGGTTTGCAACCATACATGAAAGGCCAAATAACTCAGGAACAGGCCTTCACCAGTGGCATGGAGCCGATACGCAATTTTATGTTAAAGCAGACCCGAGAAAAGGACCTGGCCCTTTTTGTGAAGATGTCTAAGCTAGAGAGGCCGAAAAATTTTGGAGATATTCCCAATTATGTTCTCATCCCTAGTTTTGTAATAAGTGAATTAAAGACCGCCTTCCAAATCGGTTTTATTATATTCATTCCTTTTTTGGTCATAGACATGGTGGTAGCCAGCGCTTTAATGTCCATGGGCATGATGATGCTGCCCCCTATGATGATATCACTGCCATTTAAAATATTACTATTTGTACTGGTAGATGGATGGAATTTAGTTATCGAATCATTGATGATGAGCTTTAAGTGAGGGGAGGAATAGGGAAAAATGTATGAAAATATTGTGATGGGCATAGCGAATGAGGCTATCTTTACGGTGCTCCTGGTTTCAGCCCCGGTACTGGGAGCTGCTTTATTAATCGGCTTATTGATAAGCATTTTACAAGCAACCACCCAACTACAGGAAATGACCCTGGTTTTCGTACCTAAAATCATCGTTGTTTTTGTGGTCGTACTTATTACAGGTCCTTGGATGTTAAATATTTTAACTAGTTTTACGCATAACCTGTACGCCTCTATTCCCCAGTTTATATCTTTGTAGGGGCTGTCAAGGAATAAACAAGGCAGAATACTCCGAGGTTTTTTGGCGCTGGACAAGGCATCAAAGCGCAGTCATACTGAAGGTATGTCAAGCTTTGATAACGAAGTATAGTGCGAAAAAGACCGGAGTAAATGACTGGTTTATTTCTTGAAAGTCCCTGAGTTAGGATGGTAGGCACCTGTGACCTTTGCTTTTAATAGTTTTTTGATGGTTTTCGGCAGGTTGTCAGGCCTGTTCATTAGTGCTCCCATATTTTCCAGCAGGCAATTGCCGGGTCGAATGAAGATATTGATCATTATTCTCTTAGCCGGGGTAATTACATCTTTTGTTCCGGTTAAATTTGCTGTTTCCTTGGATAGCCCGGCTTATTTTATAGCGGCATTCGTATTAGAGGTATTTATTGGCTATTGTATGGGCTTTATAGCTTTTGTGGTTTTTGCTGCTATTCAATTGGCGGGTCAGTTGATGGATATGCAGATGGGCTTTGGGATGGTTAACGTCTTGGATCCACAATCGGGAACCCAGATTCCCCTGATGGGAAATTTCTGCTACCTATTGGCATTATTGGTATATCTGGTTTTGGACGGCCATCATTATTTGCTGAATGCTATTGTCCAAAGCTATCAGATAATACCTGTAATGGGTGCTGATTTGGGCTCTGACTTTATGGATTTGATGGTGCGTGTAACAATTTATATGTTCGTAATTGCGGTTCAAATATCAGCACCCATAGTAGTGGCATTAATGATAACCAATGTGGCTATGGGTTTTATTGCTCGGACAGTACCTCAGATGAACGTTTTTATTGTGGGCATGCCCCTAAACATTATGGTAGGCCTAGTTACCTTATTTGTTTTGTTACCAATTTACATATGGTTCATGGGGATGCTTTTCGCCAAATTCTTGGAATACTTGGATGCGCTGCTTTTAACAATGGGGATATAAGAAAGATATGGAATATTTAAAGTACTTCTCAATAAATTTGCAGTTGTTCGCTGATGATGGTGGCGGAGAGAAGACCGAGTCTGCCACACCTCGCCGCCGGGAAGAAGCTCGTAAAAAGGGCCAGATATTTAAGAGCACCGATCTGAATTCAGCGGTTATTCTTATAGCTGGATCAATTGTGGGCATATATAGTTTTGCATATATGACCCAAAAATTGAAGGAATTTACTGTTCTTTACCTTTTGCACCGCACTCAGACCGATTTTGACAATGCATATGCTTTCCAACTGCTTTACGAATCCGTATTGCTCATGGGAAAGATGCTTTTACCCATTTTTTTAAGTACCTTTATCGCGGCTTTTATAATTACCTATTTACAGGTCGGAGGCCTTTTTAGTGTTGAATCTCTGACTCCTAAACTGGATAGATTAAACCCTCTGGAGGGTTTCAAAAAGATTTTTTCCACACGCGCACTGATGGAGCTGTTAAAATCTTTAGCGAAAATTATAGTTACCGGTTATGTAGCTTATATGGTAATAAAAAAGTATATGTATGTGTTTCCTCGTTTTGTGGATATGGATATAATAGCATCCATGGTGATATGTGGCAGCATTGTCCTGGAGATGGCCCTAAAAGTGGGAGTAGTTTTTGTCATCATTGGCATCATAGATTATATTTTTCAGTGGTTCGAACATGAAAAATCTCTCAAGATGAGCAAATACGATGTTAAACAGGAATATAAACAGGTTGAAGGAGACCCCCAGATAAAATCCAAGCAACGACAGATCCAACGTGAGGTTGCGATGCGCAGAATGATGGCGGAAGTTCCTACTGCAGATGTAGTAATTACTAATCCGACTCATTTTGCAGTGGCTTTAAAATACCAGGCTGAGTTAATGGAAGCCCCAACCATTATCGCCAAGGGGCAAGATTTTATGGCTTTAAAGATACGTGAAATTGCCAATTCCAATCATATTACGATTGTAGAGAATCCACCCCTGGCCCGGATGCTCTATTACAATACGGAAATAGGAGATGTAGTGCCAGAGGAAATGTACCAGGCAGTGGCTGAGATATTGGCCTTTGTTTACAAACAGAAAAAACGGGCCTTGTAGGAGGAAGTTTCATTGGAGAAAAGAGCAGGCTGGGTAGGTAAGATACTGAATAACAGTGATGCCATAATGGCTATCCTGGTCATAACCATTGTTATGATGATGGTAATACCGGTCAGGCCGTTTATTCTGGATATTCTCATTACCTTTAACATAAGTTTCGCCCTGGTTATACTTATGGTTGCTATGTTTAATAAAGATCCCCTGGATTTTTCAGTATTTCCCACCTTGTTGTTAGTAATGACCCTACTACGACTATCTTTGAATGTCTCATCGACCCGTCTAATTTTACTCAATGCCGAGGCAGGACAGGTGATTCAAGCTTTTGGTTCTTTTGTGGTTGGGGGTAATACGGCAGTAGGAATTGTAATGTTCCTAATTTTAGTGGTAATTCAGTTTATCGTGATAACTAAAGGTGCTGAAAGGGTCTCGGAGGTAGGTGCTCGTTTCACCTTGGATGCTATGCCAGGTAAGCAGATGGCTATAGATGCTGATCTAAATGCTGGTCTTATTAATGAAGAAGGTGCTCGTAAGCGCCGCCAGAAAATCCAGGATGAGGCTGATTTTTATGGGTCAATGGATGGTGCCAGTAAATTTGTTAAGGGTGATGCTATTGCCGGTATCATTATTGTAATAATAAATATCGTGGGTGGATTCATAATTGGTATGGTGCAAAAAGATATGGCCATGGCAGATGCAGCTCAGATTTATACTATTCTATCGATTGGTGACGGCTTGGTTACTCAGATACCGGCTCTTTTGATTTCGACCGCTACTGGTATAATAGTTACCCGCAGTGCATCTGAAAATAACTTGGGTAGAGATGTGGCCGAGCAGGTCTTTGGTAATCCCAAAGCTTTGGCTATAACCGCCCTGATATTGCTGGTTCTGGGTACTATTGGCCTACCAAGGCTTCCTATGTATTCTTTGGCTGCTTTTTTTGGTTTGTTGTTTTTCACATTTAGAACTACTAGAGTAGAACTTGAAGAGGATAAGGATTTCGAGCAGCAAAAAGAAGCAGAGGATATTAAAAAACCTGAGAATGTAGTGGAATTATTGCAGGTTGAGAAAATGGAAATGGAATTAGGCTACGGATTGATTCCGCTGGTGGATACCGAGCAGGGTGGAGATCTCTTGGATCGTATCGTTATGATACGCAGGCAATGTGCTATGGAGTTAGGGTTTATCGTACCTCCTATTCGTATTCGTGATAATATGCAACTGAAGCC
>JAQUUV010000100.1:4603-7607 GCA_028693695.1 Syntrophomonas sp. | reverse complement strand
GGCATTATTCAGGCGGCTATGGATGAATCCATCAGCTATTCCAAACAAAGAATTCAGTTTGGCAAGCCAATTTCCAAGAACCAGGCCATCCAATGGTGGATCGTTGATATGGCAACGGATCTAAACGCATGCAGGTTCCTGACCTATAATGCAGGATGGTTAAAAGACCAAGGCCAGCCATTTACCAAGGAGGCTTCCATGGCCAAGCTATTTTGCGCGGAAGCCGCTATGAAGCATACGGTTAAGGCGGTGCAAATTCATGGTGGTTATGGTTATGTTAAAGGGGTTAAAGTGGAACGCCTAATGCGCGATGCCAAAATAACTGAAATCTATGAAGGTAGTTCAGAAGCCCAACGCATGGTTATCGCTGGAAATATTCTACGCTAAGAAACTAATAAAGGCCGGGGTAAAGGGATAGGTTTATAACACCTGTCCCTTTTATCTTTAGAAAACTTCTTTTCCCCCCATACCCAGAGGGTAGAACTAGTCCGCTTGCTCACCCTTCGGGGACTTCACCCTTCGGGTACTACTGATGCTCCCTCAAGGTCGCAACTAATGTTGCTGGTGTTCGCATCGGCTCACTATTAAGGTTGCTGTTGCTCCCTATTGGTCGCTATTAATGTTGCAGCGTTGAATTCGTTCCCTATTATCTAATTAAAATCGTATCGCAATGTTGGTTCCTTTCGGCTTTAATAGGTTATAATAATTTATCTAAAAAGTTAATCACAAGGAGACATCAGCAATGAATATTGGCGTTGACATTGATAACACTATCACGAATACTCGAGAAATAATTTTGGATTATGTCCGAAAATTCGACCAAGAAAACGGTCTCAAAACCAAGGTGGATTTGTCACAATATAGCCTGGAAAAATCCCTAATGTGGGATGCAAAGGTTATTAAACGTTTTCTAAGCACTTATTTAGCAGATATCTATGCCAGCGTTAGACCTAAACCCCATGCCATCGAGGTAATAAAGGATTTGCATCAGTGCCACTCGATTATCTTAATAACCTCACGTAACCAACGAGATCTGTCTATAACGGAATCCACCTTGGAATGGTTATCCAGGTACCAGCTTAGATATGACAAGTTGGTCATGAATAACACTGAAAACATGCACCATTTCAGTAAGCTTGCATCCTGCCTGGAAAACGATATTGATTTAATGATTGAAGACCATCATGACCTGTCTTTGGAACTAAGTGAAAAAATACCGGTTTTGATGTTTGATTATCCCTATAATACTCATCTGGATGTAACTAACATTACTCGAGTAAAGGATTGGCTGGAAGTTAAGGAAATCATTGCAGGTATCCCCTCTCCAAGATGATAAGATAAAAGGTAAGCCGTGAAAAAACACGGCTCTTGCTCTGTACATAGGCTCCAATTATACTTGTTTCGATTATTCTATCCACCGTACCTTATCATGCAGTTCGGGATCCAATCGGGAAGGAGCTTCTGGAAATGCTACAGGGTATCCCAGAGGCGTAACTGCTACGATCTCCTTGCTTTCAGGAATGTCCAGTATCTCGCGAATGGCCGCCTCATCTTGCAGGGGGCCGGTCATCCAGCAGGTGCCCAATCCAAGCGCCCGAGCCGCAAGTACAATGTTCTCCATGGCCGCGCTAGCACTCTCCAGGTTCATCTTACGTATACCAGGTATTTTGTTGATATCGGTTAGAACCACAATAATAACCGGGGCACCACCATAGGTAGCAGCATACTGTACAAAAGCATCGCGGGCAGATTGTTCCCAGTCTGCAGTATAAGCTTCACCTATCACTCTATAGCTCTTCCCCATCTCGTTTTTCTTTTCCCCAGATACCACTATGAAATCCCATTGCTGACGGTTCATCCCGGAGGGTGCCCAGTTCCCGGCATCTAGTATCTTAAGTATATCTTCCTTGCTAATCAGGTCCGGTTTATACTGCCGCACAGCCCGTCTGTTTTTGATAACATCAAAAAAATCCATTAAATAACCTCCCTTTTCCCATTGAAGTTACCTTAAATTACTTCTTATTGAAAACTATACTCCAAGGAAGTACATCCCACAACTACTCATAACCCCTCTACACTTCATATTTCCCCACTCATAGCTCTTCTACTTACTCCCTAATGTACATTTCCCTTTCTCCAGCAACCTTCTGGTTTTTTCTGCACATAGCGAAAAAAATGAGCCGCTACATCTGCCCCATTATCCATATCCATAAATGGTTCCCACCATTTACCATCAGTCATCATCCTATCGCTGCAAATATAGGATACTCCGACCATTAAACCCTTCAAATAACCATCCGTGATTCAATTGTCCATATTTACCAAAAGGTAGCAAACAAACTGAGGCGAATTATAAATAAAGGAGGCGTAAATAAACTTTTTGGGAGGATATATGAAAAACAAGACTAAAACAAAAAATAGAATAATAGCCTTTTTTCTATCCCTAACATTTGTTTTTGGCATGAGTATGTTCTGGTCTCCCCAGGCAATAGCTGCTACTTCAAGCCAAATCAGTCAGTACAATCAGCATGAAAAGCCCATTGTAGACACCCTTCGCGTAAACTTCAACGGCAGCCTTGCACAGACCTTAGTTGGGCGTTCTATATGGTATATGGAATATGGTTATATGAAGTACGGGCATACGAAATACGCTACAACCGGATATATCGATTGCTCGAACTTTGTATCATTGGTTTACAAAGATTTCGGATATTCCATTACCTCGGCAGCCAAGAATTATAACCAGGTTGGGGTCAAGGTTTCCGGCGTTTATGCCAAGAAAATACCAGGTTCCTCAAAATACACCTTGGTAGGCGTGGAAAAGCTCAAACCCGGCGATATATTTACTTTCTGGAACTCTGACGCGCCAGCCAGAACTCATATTGGTCATGTGGCGATATACATGGGTGTAGTTAATGGCAAACCTTGCATCATTAATACATGTAGTGGACGCCCAACTGCAATTGGAATTATTGATAGCTTTGCATACTGGTATGGTTCAAGC
>JAQUUV010000100.1:0-4503 GCA_028693695.1 Syntrophomonas sp. | reverse complement strand
GTGTGTCCTACAGCTGTGCCCGTTCTTAAAACCTGCCCGGCAGGCAGCTCTATTACATAGTGGGCAGTTTTAATATGGGGACTGATCCGGTTGGGAGTCATTTGTTCTATTATATATACAATTTCATTGCTTCTCGATAAAAAGAGTACATCAATAACTATTTTCATTCCCACGCTATGCACCTGGGTACACGGGTATATAATTAGTCCCTCCCCTTCAGGCATTGCTTTCTTACCTAACCATCCTTTAAGCCGGGAAAGAAAAGTATTGGCCAAACTACCCTCTTCAGCCAGTAGACGTCCATTACTGGTATTAAAAATGATGGTTTTTTGCATAATTATCCCCCTCATGATTCTACAGCGTATCCATAAGCTGAATAAAAGCAGGCCCCAGAAGCACTATAAGTATAGTGGGAAAAATGAATAACACCAGGGGAATAAGGATCTTTATGGGTGCCTTCTGGGCTGATTCTTCAGCTCTCATCCTGCGGTTAACTCTTACCTGTCGGGATTGCAGCCTAAGTACGTTACCAATACTGACTCCCAATTGATCTGCTTGGATTACTGAACCCAGAAAGATAGTTACATCGTTTACATTCACCCGTTCCGCCATATCTCGCAGAGCCTCCCTCCGGGGTTTTCCCATATTAATCTCCTGCAGAGTTTTCTCAAATTCAGCAGTTAAGGGCCCGTTAGATTTTTCTATTACCTTTTGCAGAGCAGAATCAAATCCGAGTCCCGCTTCCACACTCACACTTAGTAGGTCAAGTACATCCGGCAGGCTTTTTAAAATCATAGCCTTACGTTGCTTTTCATTTGATTTTAAAAATAAATCAGGAGCAAGAATTCCAATTGTCACCAATAAGAACAAGTACCATCCGTTGTGCAACAGTATTCCTAATAATAACACCAGCAACAGAACCGAATATTTTAGAACTATAAAACTTTGAGCATTTAAACCGTAAGGATTGCCTGCTGCTTGCAGCCTTTTTTCATAGACCTGTTTTGTTTCTCCAGAAATTATCTTACCGGCTACTACGTTAAAACGCTGGAAGACAGGCATTAAAACCCGGTCTTTCAAGGGCCGATTTAACTCTGGAGACAAAACGTTTTTTTCTGGCTCGCAAGTATAGGTTGCAAGTCTTTTACTTACGAGCAGCTTAGTACTATTTATAGAATATAGAAAACCCAGTACTAATGTTGTAACCGTAAGGCTTATCATGCAAAAAATAATAATCTCCATAATTAACCTCCCATAATATAGGCCTAGGGACTATCAAGGAATAAATAAGGCATAATACTAGTAAATGACTAGTTTATTTCTTGATAGTTTCTTATAGATTGATATCAATAATTTTTCTTATAATTACTATCCCCAATACTTCCGCAACACCGGCTGCAGCAAGAACAGCTATACCCCGCGAATCATTTAGCATTACATAAAAATACTGCGGGTTTATCATCAACATTACGGCAATCAACACCACCGGCAGAAAGCCAATAACTAGCCCGGATAGCTTGCCCTGAGCAGTCAGGATCTTAATCTCCTGCTTGATTTTGGCCCTCTCGCGTATGGTTTGCGAAATATTGTCGAGAATCTCAGCCAGATTCCCTCCCACCTGTCTCTGTATTATAATCGCGGTTATTATCATATCCAGATCCTGGCTGTTCAACCTCTTCCCCATGTTTAACAGGGCTTCTTCATTGCTAAAACCTAAATTCATCTCCCTTAGTGTCCAGGTAAATTCGGTGGCTATGGGGGCAGGCATTTCTCTTCTCACCGTATCCATCGCCTGTTGAAAACCAAATCCCGCTCGTAAGGCGTTAGCCATAACCACCAGCGCATCCCCGAGTTGTTGATTAAAAGTGTGAAGTCGACCATCTTTTTCATGCTGGACATATACCTGCGGTAAAAATGTTCCGCAAATCAAGCTAATTATTGCCATCCATAGGTTGTTGCTCAATAAATATAGAATTAATGGCAGCACCAGTATAAAAACCACACATAAACTTATATATTCTTCGGCTTTCAATGGAATACCGGCACTTATTAACTGAGCCTGAATTTTTTCTCGCAAAGAACGGGAAGCAAACAATCCTGAAATTTTCTTTAGTACCACCTTGAATGGTAATCGATAAGGCTTAGTTGGACTTTTGTCGGCATTATTACCATCTAGTACACTTGCTAATCGCTTTTGATAAAGGTCATGATGAGAAAACGACTTAAATAGTGCCGCCACCAAGAAGACCACTAGGCAAAAAACCACCATGCAAATAGCCAGTTCCACCTATATCACCTCCTGATTAGTAGGATATAGAGATTGCCTAGGGATTGAAAAAATCGCCGGGCAAGCTTATGCCCATTGAAGCTAACTTTTCCATGCATTTGGGGTTCAATCCGGTAGACCGATGTTTTCCCTGCACTTTACCCTGTTCATTAATACCGGTTTTATCAAAAATAAAAACATTCTGCAGAGTAATAATATCACCTTCCATGCCCAGTACTTCGGTAATATGGGTTATTTTCCGAGAGCCGTCCTGAAGACGACTCTGATGAACAATTATATCTATGGCCGAACATATTTGTTCCCTTATAGCCCTTATAGGTAAATCGATCCCAGCCATTAATACCATGGTTTCCAGCCGGGATATCATATCCCGCGGTGAATTGGAGTGACCTGTGGTTAATGAACCATCATGTCCGGTATTCATGGCCTGCAACATATCCAGGGCTTCTCCGCCTCTTACCTCGCCGACTACCAGTCGGTCAGGCCTCATTCGCAAAGAGTTGCGCACCAAATCACGGATAGATATCTCGCCTCGGTTGTCTATATTAGCTGGTCTGGTCTCCAGGGAGATCACATGATCCTGATTTAAATCCAATTCAGCAGAATCTTCAATAGTAACAATCCTCTCATCATGGGGTATGAAAGAAGATATAATGTTCAGCGTGCTGGTTTTACCAGCACCAGTCCCTCCGGAAACTATGATGTTTAAGCGCCCTCTAACACAGGCTTCCAGGAATCTAGCCATTGATAATGTGAGAGTATTATTTTTCACCAAATGTTCCACCTTTAGTAATTGGGAAGAAAACTTACGTATGGTAAGAACACAGCCATTTAGAGCCAAAGGGGGTATTATAGCATTTACCCGAGATCCGTCAGGCAGGCGGGCATCCACCATAGGCATGCTTTCATCTATTCTTCTGCCCAGAGGAGATATAATTCTCTCAATAATGGTATACAGGTGGTTATTATCTCTGAAGACTACTTTGCTAGGTTCCAGTTTGCCTCTTCTTTCGATATATACCTGTTTGGGCCCATTAACCATAATTTCAGATATTGTCTCATCTCTTAACAAGGGAGTTATGGGACCAAAGCCGAAAACCTCGTCCTCCACCTGCATTATAATTTCCTCTTTATCATTGCGGGTATAAAATTCCGCTTCCTTTTCCAACATTAATTCCGCTATTTTCCTGGTATCCTCTTCAAGCTCTCGACTGCGCACCTCCCCCTCCTTTTGAGGGTTAAAGTTATCCGACCCTATTTCCTTTATAACTTCCCGATGTATCTTCTGCACCAGTTCCTGAAATTTATTGGCAGCTACTTCTTTTACACATGGAGCTGAATCTACCGGCTCACTATTTTGACTTTGTAACCTTTTTAAAAGAGACACACAATCACCTCCGATCGTTTAGGGCTTGACCGTCCCTTATAGCAAAATATTTTCTACAAGTTGTAAAATGTTTACTATACTTTTAGAAATTGAGGCTCTGGGATTCATCTTAATAAAGGGAATACCCTGATTAAGTGAACTTACCACCAGTTTACCATCACTGGGCACTTCCGCTCTTATTCTCATATCCAGCACCCTCTCCACATCTCTCGGCTCTATTCCAGCTACACCTGATGATCGATTGAGTATGAGCCGGGTCCGAGGCAGAAGCTGCAGAGAGCGCAGAATATCAAGCCCTTTTTTCACATTCTTTATAGTGGGAAGATCTAAGGAGATAATAAGTAGTATCAGATCCGACATTTCCAATGCCGTCAGAGTGGTTTCATCAATAAAAGAAGGGGTATCAATAAAGGTGAAATCATACATATCCTTACACAGCTGCAATATTTTCTTAACTCCATCAGGAGTAACCAGTTCAGCCAACTCCGGCTTATTAGGGGCAGCCAGAATATTTACTCCATGTCTTTCATAAAGGTAATCCTTTAATAATTCCGTCCCGGGTTCATCCGCTTCTTGTAATAACTCTGATATGGTCTTGCGGGGATTAATATTCATCATTACACTTATGTCTCCGAACTGTATATCCAGATCTACTAAACCCACTTTATTCTTATATTTCTGGGCCGTGGCTACAGCCAAATTTGTACACACCACACTTTTGCCTACTCCACCCTTGGTCCCAAAAATACTAATTAACTTATTGCCCGTCATCCTATTATCATTGCTAACCACCTCGGATGGCTTGGTTTTGATACATTTTCTATTTAAT
>JAQUUV010000099.1 GCA_028693695.1 Syntrophomonas sp. | reverse complement strand
AGTAATCCTTTGACCTACTATACATATTCTGCTATAATCATAAAGCGATAAGCGCCCGTAGCTCAGTGGATAGAGCACCGGCCTCCGGAGCCGGGTGCGGAGGTTCGATTCCTCTCGGGCGTACCATTAGTTAAATTGGCACTTTCAAGGATTCTTGGGAGTGCTTTTTTTATGCCTGGTTAAAACTTTATTTAAACTTTGGTTAAAACTGCTAGATAGAGTTAGTCACTTAACTCGGGATTATCGGAGACAGACTGTGTTAGACCAGGATTTAATATGCCTCCCATTATGTCGTTCATCCATAACAGACTAACATCTTTCATCGAGGGAGCTGGCAGATCTAGCGACTCCAAATATCGATTATGATAGCTTTTCACAAGAGGATCGAAGCAAAACTGGGTAAGAAGTTCATGTGTCTGGACTGGGTATTTAATAGGGAGTGGGGATTCAAATGGACACATTATGGTATCCCTGTAAATGTGGGTTAAGAGTGAGGCCAGGCGTCAACTGTATCAGTCTGGTTCTTATCTATTTTGATAGCCAGTCCGGCCGGCAAATTGCACATTTAACTTAAAATTAAGATCCATATAACAAACACTATCCAGCCCTTTTACAATGAATCAATAATTAAAATAGGGACTGTTGCGAAAAGGAATCGCAGCTATCATTATCTCCAGATACCAAACGATAACGAACCGGATGACTCATTTTAATCAATTTCCCCTCATCGACAGCCCGATTCATCCAAATCTCCATCTGTTTCTTTTGAACATTCAGGGTTTCGGCAAGCATGGTTACATTGCATTCTTCCTGGTGAGAAAGTATCTCTTTCAAATATCCCCATACTATATTGTACAAGTCGGGAACATCTGGAATATGGTCAACTTTTAACGGGACTTCGTTCACCTGATAATGCCCCTGATTCTCCAGACTGAGTATAGCTTGCTGCCGATTAGTCCACGAACCATTCTCTATGTTTTGTAAATTATTGAAGGAAACACGCATATTGCCCAGTATGGACGAATCAATCCCCACTGCGCCGGACTTGATTAAGGCCTGATTACCACTGGGTACATGATCTCCTTTTCGTACCATAAGTGGCACCCATCGCTGTTTCAAATTCTCCATAGCTCCCGCCCAGGTACCCCCTCGACCCTCGGTAGCGGAAACCACCACAGCCCATTTTGCTAAGGCATAGATGTGTTTATTCCTACCCATGGCAGTCCCTGCACTAAACCGAGCATTGGGATGATAGGGCGATAATAATAATAGACGGTGGTCTAATAAGGCCTCCCGCAAAAGTCTTTTTCTGACCGCCTTGGCTAAATCACAGGACAAAACTGAAATAACCCGTCCGCCTTCATTTACTGCCGCTTCTTCTGCTGCTGTATCAACCCCGCGCGCCCCTCCAGAAATTACCGCCATCCCTTCCCGGGTACATCCCCTGGCTAAATCCCGGGTAAAGTTTATTGCTTCTTCATCCGCATCACGTGATCCGGCAAAGGCAACACCATCATTTCGAACAATCGATATATCTCCTGAGCCATAGAGAATAATCGGGGCTTTTTCTCTCAATAACTTTTTATATCGTACAGGGTATACAGCTTCCGAACGAGTAGTCACCCATATTCCCATGTCTTCAAAACGCTTTAGTTCTAAGGCTAAGTTGAGCCTTCGAGATAATAATTTTAAAACTCTATCTGATTGTGCTGAATTCCATCCCATTTCTCGTCTCCAGTCCTCAGGTTCACTGGTAAGAAAAGTGCCTGGCCGTTCCAGGGAAGTCGATGTAATCTTTCTAGCCAGTTCATTCCATTCGGTCAGGCCAAACAACTGGTATTCATTGGCCATCGTCTTCGGAATTGCCATATTGGAACACAGGAGCAGCGTTGTATGACTGTCTGCTGATAATGGTATTATGTTGTTCATGCATCATCACCTCCTGCCCAGGTTGCTGCCAGTGCCAGCGGGAATACCGGACCACTGCCATATGTTTGGAGCAGCCATCCGCAGATAGTTAAAGTCCAACGGGAATCCACCATATCGTCTACCAATAAAACCGGACCTGACGGGCAATTCTCTCTTGCGTCAAAAACATTAAGAACATTAGCCGCTTGCTGGTTGCTGTTAGCCATGCGCTTTTGTTCGGGATTGTCAGCCGTCTTTGATAAAACCGGCTCAAATGGTATTCCTAAACGATTAGCTATTCTTTCAGCCAGATCGGCAACCAGCTCAGGTCTTCTATTTGAAGGTATAGCAGTAACCCAGGTAGGCCTGGGCTCAGGATTCCAAACATCATTAATCATATTAACAACAGCATCAACCAGTTCATCAGAAAAACGAACATCTTGATATTTACCTCTCCTCACCAATTGGCCCCAGCCCGCATCACCATACATGCATAGAGCCCTGCCCGGTTGATTTTGCATGCTCTCCTCTATGCGCCCGCGAAATGAGCCTATACCATTAGGGGGCCATTGTTTCCGGGGTTCAATAACCAAAATATCCCTTTTCAAATAGTGGGTTGCCTGCTTAAGCAGTTGATCATTTACAGTGGAAGGAAAAAATGAACCGGCACAATTCGCACACCTATTGCATTTGGAGGCATTAGGGTCGTCCAGTTGATTAGTTACCATTTCCATGTAACACTGCTCTGTCTCAACGAACTCCTGCATTTTCCTCAGTTCAAATTGTCGCAAATCTGTGACACGCTGCATCCGATGCTCATCAATTGCCCAGGGATTAGCGCTGCGATAATACTTGCTTGTCTCCTTAAAAGCCACACTTTCAATCTCCATGATTTTCAAACATTTCTCCACTCTGCCTTTAGCCATATTGATTCTCTGCAATATCTCATTAATACTAAGACCAGAATCTGCCGATTCTAGCAGGGAACATACCCGAAGCATTTCTTCGCTTGATGGAAACGCTTGGTTGATAAAATAATCTTGAATTTCATCGTCCTCTCTTCCACTGAGTAGTATAGCATAAGCCTCCTCCAGACTGCGCCCTGCCCTGCCAATCTGCTGGTAATAAGCAACCAAGGATCCTGGTCTATTGAAGTGTATAACGAAGCCCAAATCAGGCTTGTCAAAGCCCATCCCCAGCTTTATTGTAGACGCCAGCGCCTTGACCTCGTTGTGTAATAATAATTGCTCTCTTGTTACCGCATCCTCGGGACTTATCTTGGAATGATACTCCAATGCGTTTATCCCGCAGGTATGCAGCCAGTTGGCAACCCTTCTACAATCAGCGGTGGTCAGGCAATAGATAATTCCCGATCCTGGTATTTGGGGAATGTTCTCAGCCAACCAAGCTAACCTCTCTGCCTGATCCTTCAGTATAATGGTTTGAATTTTAAGGCTCTCTCGCGCCAACGGCCCACGAATAATATTTAGAGATTTCCCCAACTGTTCCCGTATGTCCTCTACGACTCGATCATTGGCAGTGGCAGTAGTAGCCAGTACCGGCATTCCGGCTGGCAGTTGTTCAATTATCCCAACAATCCTTCTGTAATCCGGGCGGAAATCATGTCCCCAATCTGATATACAATGAGCTTCATCCACTACCAGCATTCCCACACTGCTCTGTAATTCAGCCAGCAAAACCATAAACCTGGGAGAAGCAAGTCGTTCAGGCGAAATCATGAGGATGTCAAATTCGTTATTTTTTAAAGCGACTTCGATCTCGTCCCATTGCTTTGGATTATCACTATTTATGGTAGCGGCATGAATTCCAATACGTTCAGCCATTTCTATTTGATTTCTCATCAAAGATAAGAGGGGACTGACCAGGACTGTAATGCCGACCCCCATATCTCTTAACAAGCGGGTGGCAATGAAATACACCATACTTTTGCCCCAACCGGTACGTTGAACGACTAATGTCCTGTCTTTATGTACGACTACCGATTCAATGGCTTCCCATTGTCCATCGCGGAAACGGGCATCAATTCCCAGCATACTCTGGAGTAATGCCTCGGCACGTCTTCTCAAAATACTCCCCCCAAAACCCCACGAATATTCGAAGTTAATTAGAAATCATCAAAATCATTGATGATCCCCAAGTAGTTGCTTTCGGGATCTATAAACTCCAACTGGCGTTTAGTTTGAAAATAATTATTCTCGTCTAAATACCAGGCCTTAAACCCACTAAGATCAAGCTCCGCAATTGACTCCTTGAAAACGCCGCCTTCATCATACCAGAATACCAAGTGGCGCCTACCCCCTTCGGGTAAAGCCTGAGTAAAACGTTTCTGTATTGCCTGACTAACGCTATCCAAATTCATATGTATAACCTGCTTTCACTAGTGATATGTTTTATTATTCATCATTATCATCCATCCAGTAGGTTTGCTTCGGTTGCATTGGACGTAGTGCTTGAAAAACCAAATTATCAGCATCGTTTAGTCCGTCTGCAGCTCCATATTTTCTGATGCAGGTATTATCCAAGGTTTGAGGCCGTATATACCCAACCTCGTCAACTTGGAAGCTAATAATTCTATATAGTACAGGTATATCGTCTTTTATCAATACATTTTGGTATATATCGCCGTCCAAACGATAGACCAAGGATTGCATTATCCCACTATGCCAGGTTTCTACATAACTGTATTCGCTTATCAAAGATGTTTTTTCAAAAGTAAACGATTTCTTTCCGATCTTTGCCTCAAACATATTATTTTCCGCAATTAAAATTGCATCTTTTAAATGGCCTGAGTCAAGCAATTTCTTATTATAGGTTACCACATCAAACATCGTACGAGTTTCATTGCAGATGGCTTCAGGTATAACCTCGTGGTATTGTTCATGAACAGACTGAAGGCATTTTTTTATCAAGCTATTAATAGGACTAGGATTTCGTTTAGTCACCATAGATATCGCTATATCTATATCGGAATTGGGGCGTTCCTCTCCTCGGCTTACCGATCCGAATAGGTATACTTTGTCTATAAACCATTTTGAGCACAATAGGCCAGCAGCCTGGCACGCTACTTGATAATGAGGTGAAGATTGATTCGGTGTACCCTGGTCAAATAAAATCAAGCCGCTTTCCTGAGCTATTAACTTGGCCTGAGTTATTCGCTTCCTGAATTCCTGGTGAGCTTTCTTTATCAGTTTGTTACATTCCGTCAGGCTTTTACCTTTTTTACCATAACTTAACCAGTTAATCAGCACAGAAGGATTTTCCTTCAAATAAATGGATCTGTTATGCAGTGCTTCGTACAATAGTTGTAATTCCGGGAAGATCTTAATAAAAGGACGGAATTCTTTCTCTTTTCCATCAAGAATTTGCTCAACTTCATCAGCATTAAATGACTGATCAAGATTAAATAAATGCTTTATAGTTTTCGGGTCTGTTTTCAATAATAATTTGCGAATTGATTCTCTTTCATTTGAAGACATTATTAACACTCCAGTCTAATTGGAAATACTATTTTATTTGTTTAAGTCCAGAGCTAATGAGAGGAATCTCATAGTTGATATTTTCATATTAGCACTTTTCCATGGAACAAAACATCATCAGCTTTGGATTCTGCTGGGTAACAATATCCCTAGTACCAAACCGCTAACCGGCAGATGCAGCAATGTATCAACCACAGGCTTGTCGGTTGCTTTCTCGACCGCTTCTTTATATGCTCTAAGCTGTGGTATGTATTTTTTGGCCCGTTCCTCGGAATCTTGACCCGGATAGCTTTTATGATCAATGATTACATAGCCGTTCGGTATTTCCAGCAGCAGATCAATCCAGCCCTGCATAAGCTGACCTTCATCATTTCGCAGCGATATTGGCCATTCCCTGAAGGCCTGATATCCAGGGTAACGCTGATCAAGGAATTCAGCCAAACGCTGCCCTGCTGCCACTAGTTCTGATGCTTCTATCGCCATTTCAACTCCCCATTGCTTGATTAATCCTTGTGCAAATTCCAGCTGCTGCTCATCCATCAGGTGACGATAATCGACCGCCAAATAGGCATGGATGGCATTTCCCACTGCATCCATTTCCGGTTGACCTTTGATGTAAATCCTGGCACCGAAGTTTTCAATGATATCCAAATTTACGCTGTCTATGTCAACAAGGAATTCCAGAGCGCTTGGCATAATCCTGGCGGCAGGATAATCATTGGATACACCGGATAAAACCGGCAAATACTGTGTCTCTGCTGCCAGACCATCCAGCTCAATACTATCCGGCCCATATTCCAAAACTGTGATAGGGATTTGGGCATTTCCTATACGGAGTTCCTGACTGCCTTTATCCATATTCCACTCAATAACACTTCTTCCGTCAGCACCCTTCAGTATATCCAGCCAATGTGTTTTCAAGCTTTCTCCGCTTTTGTTGGAGGTCTTTCGTATCCCCATGACCATTCCGTCCTTGGCCCGGGTCATGCCGACATACATAAGACGCTGCGCTTCCCTTTCGGCCATATCCCTAATGATATTTTTTAGCTCCAGGCCATCTATCTTTTGGTCAAGCATGGGATATTTTTTCTGATCACCAAACGGCCAGGGCCAATAACGTATTTTACGGTTGGCGAGCGGATCAGTCGGGTCAAATTTTAGTGCTGCCTCAATATGCACACCGAACACGTCATCCTTCAGTTCAGTATCAAGCCCGGTCAGCACAATCCATGGCCATTCCAGACCTTTGGCACCATGATAGGTCAGCAGTTTTACGGTGAGATCTCCCGTTCCCTGCGCCTGTCCCGGAACCGCATCCCTAAGGTAAGCCAGAAATCCGTCAACAGTTGCCGAAGAGCGGTGAGAAGCACATTGATTAATGTATTCTCGACAGTTTCCTCTAAGGGCATCAAGATTGGATATGGCCAATCGGGGATTAGACCATGATTTTACCGTTCGCAGAAGATTAATCCTGCTGATTGCCTGTTCAAGGGCCTCCATAGGGGTCCAGTGACTCATCTGATTATGGCCTTCCCTTAGAATCGTAATTATCGGGTATGTTTGCCATTGCTTTTTGATTTCGGTGGGATCATTCATCAAATAATTTAACCAATTCTCATTATGTTCAGGAGACATATGTATGATTTCCGCCAAGGCTACCGTATCTCCGGGATTATTCATATATCGCAGCGCAGCCAAAGCTAGCCCGCACTCTCTGGTATCCAGCAGGGATCCCTGTCCGACTGATACCCTGATCCCAAGCTGCTCCAGCTTTCCTGCCACTGCCTTGCATTTGGCATTAGTTCTGCAAAAAACGGCTATATCTCCCGGCTTTATCCCTGGTACGCGTTCGATAAGATTCCGCAAACCGTTAGCAACAGCGGTAGCTTCTTCATCATTGTTCTTCGCTTGCAAATGCCATGCTTCCAGCCAGCCGTCTTTAGCTTGTTCAATTCGTTCATCAGGAATGTTTAAGCATACCTTTTCATTTCCCATTTCATGAAACACTTCCGAGAATAAAGCATTTGTGAAATTAATAAGGTTTTTCCGCGATCTCCAGGAACTACCCAAAACACTTGATTCTTTCATCAACGCAACCACTTCATACATTAGTTGCGGATCGGTTCCGCGAAAACCATATATCGCCTGTTTGGGATCACCAACCCATACTGAGTTTTCAGCCAGTTCGTGCAATGCCAAAAATAGGGCTAGCTGTATAG
>JAQUUV010000098.1 GCA_028693695.1 Syntrophomonas sp. | reverse complement strand
AAAAATTCTCAAATAACTAAAAAAGTAAAGGACTATTTGGAGGAGCAAAAGTACCTGGTTGAGTCATTGAGACTAAATTTTGCGGAATTTAACTTTGTGAAATCAAACCTTGATGAAATAAGAAAATTATCGGAAACCTTCAAAGAAGAATATGAGAAAAAAGCAGCTGGAATCTTGAAAGAATTAAGAAGCTTTGAACAACACTATCAGTTTTATACAAACAAACAAAATATTATTATGAAAAAGCTTCAGGAGCTTGTTGATAAAGACAAGGAGCTGCAAGTTAAAGATCTGATGAAGATAAAAGAAGATCAGGACAAAAGAGTATAAGCACAACGAATATATGTTAATTCTTGGCAGATAGTTGAGGCGATCTATTAGATATAGGAGGCAAGGAAAATTATGCAACCTAGAAAAATGCCGCACCTCAGGAATTGTTCGACGATACGGGGTATTAAAGATATAAAAAATATTAGTTCTTTGTCACTAACGCCAGAAGAACGCGATCATGTCAATAATATTGTCGACAAAAAGGCAATAGCTGATAACGAATACCGTGAAAGGGCTAGATTTGCCCGCCAGGATACTGCCAAAATCAAATACCAAAAAAAATATTATGAAGCTAGAGATAGACTGGCTGCAATTATTAATAAGAACCGCAGTCTTATGGAACTAAGGCGTGAACTGCAATATAACCGGAAAGAAAAAAATAATAACATGCAATCATCATACAATCCCAGAAAAGATTGAAGGTATAGGTTTAGAAAAGATCCGCACATTATGCTGCTGAGCAAATTCCTTAATAGGAAGGATGTAAGAACTAAATGGACTTAAATAATAATGAAATAAGTGTTCTCTTTCCCCAAGCAAAGAATGATTTTGTAGAAACAAATTATATTAAAGAAATAATTGAACGTGCCATTGATTATATCGAGGCAGGTTTTCCGGTGCATTTTAAAGGTCATAGCGGAATGGGTAAGACAACTTTAGCATTCCATACGGCATGGAGAATAGGCAGGCCGGTAGTATTTATCTCGGGAAATGAAGCTCTAGATACGTCCGGGTTGGTAGGAGGGATGTATGGTTATAACAAAAAGTATCTGCGTGATAACTATACTTCTCGGGTATTAAAGATTGAGGAGTCGGTAACTCCGAAATGGTTGGATGACCACCTGACTATTGCCTGTGAGCGCGGTTATACAGTTATCTATGATGAATTTAACAGATCTCGGCCAGAAACCAACAATGTTTTACTTTCTATATTACAAGAGAAAATTCTTCCTGTGTCACAAGCAAGAGAAAAAGCAGGGTATATCCAGGTACATCCTGACTTTACTGCTATATTTACTTCTAACCCAGAAGAGTATGCTGGAGTATATCGAACTCAGGATGCCCTTAGCGATCGTATGGTCGATATTGAACTAGAAACATTTGATTACGATACGGAGGTAGCAATTACTCACCTTAAGTCAGATCTAGATTTGGCAGATTGCCAGGAGATTGTCAGATTGGTGAGGGCGGTCAGGCGGGCTAAAGCAGAAAAGACTACCCCAACTATTAGGGCCTGTATTATTGCGGCTAAAGTAATAAAGTTAAAAACTGATACTAATTTGACAGAAAACCGTGATTTAACTATCAAAAGGATATGCAGGGATATTATATTGTCAGATGTTCCTCGGGAAGAACGAGAAAAAGTACGAAATGTAATAGAAAAAATATAAACAGGCATGTCCAGGAAAAGACTGAAGAAAACCAAAAATAACCCAAAATCGTGTTGTGAAAGAGGGGGGAGGACTATGTCTAAAGACGATCAATTTGAATTAGATTTTGGAATAGGAAAAATAAGTTTAAACGGTTTACAAAAATGGGTCGAATTTGCTTCTGAATTAGAAAACAAAAAGGAAGTTAGGAAAGAAGGAGAAATAAAAGGTTTACCTAAAAATCTAAAAGGTATGTACGGGATTAATGTTAAAACGCTAGCGAATAAATCGATTGTTGAGACAGTCGGAAATATTAAAAGAACTGCAAAAGCCCCCGTTGTAAAAGAAGAAAGAGAACCGCTGGTGGATGTATTTGATGAAGACGACTTGATTGTAGTTATTGCAGAAATGCCGGGTGTTTCTGAGCAGGAGATCAGTATTGAAATTAAGGAACAGATATTAGACTTAACCGCATTAGGGCGAGAAAGAAAATATTCCCGGAACATCATTCTTCCCTCCAAAGTGATTCCCTCCTCGATGAAAACATCCCATAACAATGAAGTATTGAAGATAATTTTACAAAAAGATCAGGAGCGAGAAGGATTATGATTTTACGTGTTGCTGAAACAAAACCACGTGATGTGGGGCGGGGCATCGCTCGTTTAGACCCCAGGGATTTAGAGGCAATAGGGGCTGTAGTTGGGGACATCATTGAAATCACCGGAAAAAGCAAAACAGTAGCTAAAGCCATGCCTGCCTACGCTGAAGATAGAGGGAATTCAATCATTCAAATTGATGGTCTGATGCGTAGAAATGCCCAGGTTTCCTCGGGTGAAAAAGTGACGGTAAGCAAAACAAGCTATGCTATAGCCAATAAATTAATATTGAGCCCTCTAACCCCGCTTAAAGTAACCAACAAAGAGCAAGATTGCAGGTATATAAGGTCACTCATAGAGGGATTACCTTTAATTGAAGGAGATACCATAAAGGCTAACCTTTTTGGCACCCGTAGTCATGATTTTACCGCAATTTCCACCAGCCCTAAAGGAGCAGTAATAATTCATTCCACAACCCGAGTTGAGATAATGGAGGAAGGTGAGATCGGGAAGCGGCAACAAGTATCCTATGAGGATATTGGTGGTTTGAATAAAGAACTTGCCCGCTTGCGGGAGATGGTCGAGTTACCTCTAAAATACCCGGTGGTTTTTCAACGCTTGGGAATCGATCCCCCTAAAGGAGTCCTTTTGTATGGACCTCCTGGATGCGGAAAAACATTAATTGCCAGGGCCATAGCCAATGAAACTGCTGCCTATTTTATTAGTATTAGTGGTCCCGAGATTATGGGCAAATATTATGGAGAAAGTGAAGAGCGCCTGAGAGCAGTTTTTGAAGAAGCCAAAACGAATGCTCCGGCGATTCTTTTTATTGACGAAATCGATGCTATTGCTCCTAAAAGAGAAGAAATAGGTAGTGAAAAACAAGTAGAACGCAGGGTAGTGGCTCAACTCTTAGCCCTGATGGATGGTTTGGAATCACGAGGAGAAGTAGTCGTTATAGGGGCTACCAACATTCCCAATAGCCTGGACAGTGCTTTGCGCCGGCCAGGACGTTTTGATCGGGAAATTAATATCATTGCCCCCAACCAAAAAGGCCGTCTTGATACCCTGCATATTCATACCCGTGGTATGCCTCTGGCAGAGGATGTAAATTTGCAGAAAATATCTGAAATCACCCATGGTTATGTAGGCGCTGACCTGGAAGCTCTGTGCCGGGAGGCGGCCATGAATGCACTGAGAAAGATAATGTTCGACATTGATTTTAATTCCAATGTAATTCCTTATGAAGTTCTTAGTAAGCTTGAAGTAACTATGGATGATTTCCTGGAAGCTGTTAAGGGAATAGAACCTTCCTGTATAAGAGAAATTTTTGTGGAGATTCCTGAAGTCAGTTGGGAAGACGTAGGGGGACTAAATGAAGTTAAAGAAAAATTGATAGAAGTAGTTAACTGGCCCCTAAAATATGCTGATCTTTTTAAAAGAATGAATACTAAATCTCCCAAAGGTATTCTCTTGGTAGGAC
The DNA here is from genome assembly GCA_028693695.1 of Syntrophomonas sp. Taxonomy (GTDB): domain Bacteria; phylum Bacillota; class Syntrophomonadia; order Syntrophomonadales; family Syntrophomonadaceae; genus PHAA01. The sequence goes on along the minus strand of JAQUUV010000098.1, from coordinate 3,897 downwards.
CTCCCGGAGTTGGTAAAACCCTGATAGTCAAAGCATTGGCGCATGAGAGCGAAATCAATTTTGTTTCTATTAAAGGACCAGAATTGATTTCCAAATACGTGGGGGAATCAGAAAGGGCAGTGCGTGAACTTTTTTCCAAAGCAAAACAAGCAAGTCCCTGCATCCTGTTTTTTGATGAATTCGATTCCCTGGTACCACGCAGAGGAATGAATGAAGAAAGCAGAGTAACGGAAGGTGTTATCAGCCAATTTTTAACTGAATTGGATGGCTTGGAAGAGCTAAAAGGTGTGGTCGTTTTGGCAGCAACCAACCGGCAAGATCTAATCGATCCAGCTGTCTTAAGATCTGGACGGTTCGATTATATCTTCGAGGTCCCATTACCGGATGAGCAGACTAGAGCACAAATATTTAAGGTTCATACCAGAGGAAAGCCTCTGGCGGGTGAAATTGACTTACAATCTCTAGCCCAGAGGACCAAAATGCTAAGCGGCTCCGATATCCAATTTATCTGTCAGGAAGCTGCTTTGAGTGCAATTAGAGATTTTGTGGCGAATCAAGAAAATGGACTGCAGATTTCCCTGGTGCATTTTCATAGTGCCATCGAACTTTTACACGACCAAAGACTAGACAATAAGGAGTAATGTTGGATGAAAGAACACAACATATATATTTATGGCATCATGGAAGAATCCAGCTTGAAAAACTTTGATGTCATAGGAGTTGGTAAAAACAAGGTTTATACAATTAATCATCAGGACCTGGCTGCTGTTGTAAGCCAAATAAAGGGAATGGAAATAGATCCCACCAGGAAAAACCTCCTGGCACATACACAGGTGCAAGAATTACTATTGAAAGAATATACAATACTCCCCATGTCCTTTGGAGTAATTACACAAAGCACGGAAACAATTAACATGATGCTGGAAAAAAACTACTTGAATTTTAAACAAGAATTGAAAAGGCTGTCAGAAAAAATCGAAATAGAATTAAAAGTTTACTGGAATAAAGAAGCTATAAAAGACGAAATGGAAAGCGATCATAAGTATAAACAAATATCCAATAAAATCGCCAAAGCGTCTTCTCAGGCAGCAAAACAGGATCTTCTAATAGAGATTGGTCAAATGGTAGAGGCGGTAGTATTAAAATGGAAAAATGAGATCGGCACATATATATATGATAATCTAGCATCGCTTGCAGTAGATGCATGCACTAACAAGTCAAATGAAATTACAAATATATTAAATGCTTCTTTTTTGGTAAATAAAAGTGAAGAAAATGAATTTCGCGATAAAGCCTATTCATTGGATGCTAAATACCAAAATAAAGTTGATATAAAATATATTGGCCCTCTTCCACCGTATAATTTCCTTCAGGTGGAGTTGAAAGGAGAGCAATAAATCCATGTTTATAAGGGAACTGCTTTTTTTATCTGTGCATTTAGCAGAAGCAATAAAAGAAGAAGTAGACAAGGAAGCATTGAATACAGAAGAAGCGATATTGGAGAGACTCCAGAAGGTACAGTTGAAGCTTCAAGATAATGAAATAAGCGAAGAAGAATATGAAGAAATAGAAGATATGTTAATTGAAAGGTTAAAAAGCGTGAGGGAAGATAAGAAAGGGGTTCATACAAATGCAGCCAATTAAAGATGGAAATGGAGGCGGCACACTGGTCGATGTTATTGACCGAATTTTGGACAAAGGGCTGGTCATTAATGCCGATATCGTTGTATCGATAGTCGGGGTTGAATTACTTGGAATAAAAGTGAGAGCAGCCCTAGCCTCTTTCGAAACCGCTGCTAAATACGGTCTTGAATTCCCCAGCGGAACTAACTACAACAGTAAGGCATGGGAAGCAGTAGGTGTAGAAAAAGAGCAATGCCCCCAGTGTAATAAGATGGTAGCAACAGATGAACTATTGAATAAATGCTGCCCCTGGTGTGGGTGGGTGAGTGCCCGTGCACAAATGGGCACTAATCAGATTCAGAGATCGAATAAAAATGTTATATCCAAGAACTATGTTCCTCTATAAATTAACAGAAAGATAAAAGTTACTAGCTGAAGAAAATATTTTTAACTAGTGCAAAATAGCCAATATGTCCCGAATGTTGTTCCAGAAGGGGATGTTCATATGGAACTGGATATAAATGAAGATAATCTAAAACATGGCTTGTTAGGTCTGATAATGGCTTTGGTAGAAATAATAAGAGATACCCTTCAACTTCAAGCGCTCAAAAGAATAGATAGTGGAATTTTGACTGAAGAGGAGATTGAAACTTTAGGTCAGGCATTGATGGAACTGGATATAGCTATTGAAGAAATAAAAGCTGAACAAGGTATAACTGAATCAGTTCAAGGAGTACGTGATGGATTAGATGAAATTGTGGACGATGTTGTTGATCGATTGATCAATCCGGAAAGATGGCGGGAAGATGCTGTTGACCAGGGAATTTAATAAGGGGAGATAAAGCTGTGAAAAATTATGATGAGCTCGATAAACCTGAAACAACTGGAAGATATGTATACGGCATCGCAGAGTTTAACGATTATATTAATCTGGGTGAGATAGGAATTAATAGAGCCAGCGTATACACTATTTCTTATGCTGATTTTTGTGCCATTGTACATGATTGTCCGGAAGAGCCATATCAATCGGAGAATGAAGAGGTAGTAAAGAATTGGATAATGGAGCATCAAAGGGTTTTGGATCTAGCTCAAGAAAAATTTACTACGGTCATTCCCCTGGGATTTGACAATATCATAAAATGCAAGAATGAGACTGAGAGCCCTGAAATGGCGGTACAAAACTGGTTGAAGGAAGACCTGCCGCGCATTACCGAGATGATAGAAAAAATTAGAGGTAAAGATGAATATGTCATTCATATCTCCTGTGATTCCAACAAAATTATTGAGGCACTCCTTCAACAATCAGATAATATTAAAAAAATGCAGGAAGAAATCAATTCTAAACCTTCGGGATTGGCTTATATTTACAAAAAAAAGCTGGATACATTGATAAAAACAGAATCAGAAACACTTGCCAATACCTGGTTTCAAGAACTTTACGCACAAATAGAAGCTTATGCTGAGGAAATAATTATTGACAAAAACAAGAGAACTACTAAAGAAAAGATAATGATACTAAGTGTTTCCGGTCTGGTTGAAAGAGATAAATTAGAGGCTTTAGGAGATGTGCTGGAAGAGATTAATAATCGAGAGGGTTTTTCTATCCATTTTTCAGGACCTTGGCCACCGTACAGCTTTGTTGATAAAGTTGGAACAATTGCTGATGATAGATTACGAAAATAGAAATAGATTAAGCAGATTAAATAGGATACTCCTGATTTTAAATATAAAGTAATTAAGAAACCAGGTTATGGAGGGTTAAGTGTGGAACCTACCCGCGATTTTCAGGTTACTCTGGTGGATCTTCTGGATAGACTGCTGGATAAGGGATTGGTTTTAAATACTGATTTGATTATTCATATAGCGGGAATTCCTCTTCTAGGTTTAAACTTAAAAGTTTGTCTGGCTGGAATAGAGACTATGTTGAAGTACGGTATGTGGAATGATTGGGATGAAGCGCAAAGGGCAATTGCGACGGAAGAAAGGAGAAAGAAAAAAGGCATACCTTTGGATGAAGCAGAAAAGGTTAATTTACAAGTATTCGCCTCTCATTGGTATAGTAAAGGCATTTACCAGGCTTGGCGTCCAGGAAATCTTTATTTGACTAATAAGAGAATATTTTTGTTTCGCACTGAGCCAGCGGAGATCTTATTTAGTTTAGGATACGAGGAAATAGTGAATATAAGCATTGATAGGGGGAAAAACGTTTCCGGGGAAGAAGCCAGTTTTTTATGTCTGTTATCACATTCAGATGAATTGATCCGTATACACACA
>JAQUUV010000097.1 GCA_028693695.1 Syntrophomonas sp. | reverse complement strand
CCACTGGAGCAACTAAATTTACCGATGACAATATGATTCAGTCATGGGCCCAAGAAGGCGTTTACTATTGTTTTAGGACCGGTCTGGTTTCAGGCGTAGGCAATGGCCAATATGCTCCGGACCGTAATGCTACCCGTGAACAGGCTGTAATCGTCTGCAATAGAGCTTCTGAATCTGGCGCCGCAGGAATCAACAACAATATACAGAATAAACCTCAAGCATTATATCCGGGAATTCCCGATCTAGGTATTAAAGACCTTAACGTTTCCACAAGTGTCGATGAGGCTCTTAAGATAGCCCAAAAATATCATCAGTTAGCATACCCCAATATTGAGAGTGACTTTCAGGGTGAGTATAGAAAAACAGTAACCTGGCAACCGACTTTTAACGGGCAAAACACCAATACCGCGATTGCCCGGACCAATTCTGGAAACGTGGCGATAATGGTAAGCTATACCAATGCCAAAAATGCTTATCTGGCTCTGGCTGGTGCTGTTTTCTCCTCTGATCCTAAAAGCCCTATAGCAGCCTCAAATCTGGCATCTGCCATAGCCAGCTATTATGACGACTTGGTGCTGGAAGGTAATGGCGGTGGATCGGATAAGAAAAATCAATTTTATGGTGATGCCGTCAGGATGTATTATTATGCAGTAGGTGCAGCTCCAGTTAATAAACATGATAGCCCTGTCATACTTTCCAGTCTGGGTAATTTGCTGCTTGATATGGGAAGAGCCGACAATGCTCTGGCTGCATTTAATGCTGCACTGGGAATCGACGGTTCATATTGGCGGGCGCGCATGGGATTGTACAACTACTATATGTCCCAAAAGCAGTTTGATAAGGCATTAGAACTGATTGCCAAGGATGCAAAATACTATCCTGCTTTTGCCCGTACCGTTTCTAAAGTCGGACAGCAGATTTCCCCCGAAAAACTGGATTTGCCAGCAGAGTTTTCAGAACCAGCATTTGAAACGCATATGGAAAAACTGAAACAGGTTCCTGCAGTCACGGCAGGCGACTTTATTAGCGGAGTCGATGCCCAAGCATCTGCTAAAATGAAAAAAGATATAGACAATCTGCAGAGCAAAATGGTTTATAAGGCTCCCAATGTTGATTACATCTTGCAATATGCAAGTTTAGAAGCAATGGGGACCCCCCAGGCTCAGGCTGCACTTGAAGCTTTTAGTGATGCTTATGCTCAAACCGGGATGCAGACAAATGGCTACGACACCGAAGCCATCATAAAATCACAGCTTGATATGTTGGAACAGCTAGGCGTAGATGTTGACCTGGGGTTTGATGTCAATAATACTGAAGAAATAATAAACGATGCCATGAAAAATCCGGAAAAATATGAAAACTGGGACCCGCAAGTTAATATATCCGGGGTAGAAAATATTGCCGACAATGCACAGGACTACCTGCACAGATTACAAGCTGCCACCGCTCAAGCTAAACAGGGAGACCCGACGCAGGCGTATGAAGAATTGGCTAAGACCAGGCCAGAATTTAAAGTAATGACCTTAAATCCTTACTCCTACGCCAACCCTAACGACCTGCTTATACAGCGCTACAACGTACTGGCATTAAGCCCCAAGCTCACTGGGTATGGATCGTATTTAAGAAATGTTAATACTAAGGCCGGGGCCACAATCGGAGAAATTTGTGCACAATATATAAGTAAAATAACTCCCCTAATTACGGAATATAATGGTGCTCTGATGGAGATAGAAGATGATTCCAATTTGGATGGGGATCAAAAATTAGTAAAGATCCATCGACTACACGTCCAATATTATACCCAATTTAACCATATCGGAGATCCGTACTGGGGTCAGGCAACCCGGGAGGCCAGTGTAGCCTACAAGAAAAACAGTAAGTACTCTGAGCAGATGTATAACGACTGTATGAAGCACATCATGCTGATCTCTGATGAAAAGGTCAGGGATCAGCTTGAGGAAGAATTAAGAAGCAGTATTTCTACCAATTTAAAGACGGCGTTTAGTAACATCTTATCAGCCTATACCATGGCACCTTATTACAACCCGGCAGCATGTGATTGCCCTATTGAAGAAATACAAGCCCTGGTTGAAGAAATGGAAAATGAAAGACATAGACTTGCTAATGAGCTGATCCAGAAGAACATGGCAGACAAGAAAAACTTTGATGCAGGAGTATTGGATGAAAACTCCCAATATTATAAGGAGTTCATAAAAAAATACGAATGTGATTTTAATTTTGGGGTTTTTAAAGGGAAAATCAGTCCCTATAAGTCTAACTGGCAGTTTGGCCTCGATCTCCCCATTGCCAGCATAAGTTTAAGCGGAGCTACAAACCATATCCGCAATACAACGACCTTTGATGGCGGGCTTGAAGTTAGCGGAGAAGTAGCAGGGACAGGAATTAAATCATCCTTTGGATTTACTGCTGCCAGAGGCAGCAATGGCCTTTTCTCACCTAATGATATAGATGTCAGAGCTGGTGTAGAGGGCAGCATCTCTTCGCCATTCTCAGACAACGTAGGTTTGACGGCAGGAGTTGAGGCTTCAGCTTTGAGAGGTACCCGGGAATATGCCCAGGTGACCGTAACAGGCAGCCAGCAGCTTGATGAACTAAAAAATAAAATGAAGCTCGATTGGCTCCCCAGCACGAGTAAGGATCTATGGTCAGGTGAGTATGCGGAGAATTGATGAAGTGAATACTTCAAATGTATGCTACAATAATTGTTAATGATATACAAAGAAGCCACTTTGTGTATTGCGAGGTCTTAAATACAAAAGCAATGAGGGGGAGGAATATAAGATGAAAAAATGGTTAACGGTTTTATTAGTATCCTTGTTTATGGTTTCCTGTTTGAGTTTGGCTGGGTGTAGTAAGGATAAGCCAGCCAACGCACCGGCAACTACCGACCAGAGTCAAAAAAAGGATGGTGATATCCAGAATAGTAGTACAGGTAATGAACTGCAAGACATCATGAAATCTGCCAGTAAGATAAATGAAGTATCCTTTGACATGATTAACACTATGACTAACCAGGGTCAAACATTAACTAATAATGCGAAAATGTGGGTAAGTAATGATAAACTTCGTATAGAAACAGAAACTGAGGGGATGAAGTCGGTTACCATCAAGAATTCCAAAGGTGAAATATGCATTTACAATCCTGATACTAAGACGGCTATGAAGATGCCCAGCGTAAAGAATGAGAATGACCTTCCCAATAAATGGGCTAAAGAAGATACATCCAAAATGAAAATAGTAGGTCAGGAAAAGATGGATGGTTATGACTGTGTAGTAGTTACAGTGACCGAAGCTGCTGATACAAGTAAAATGTGGCTCAGAAAAGATATTGGTATGCCGGTAAGGGTAGAATCTAAAACTTCGGAAGGTTCTATGGTTATTCAATATAAAAATTATAAAGTAGGCGCGCAGGCAGATAATCTGTTTGAACTGCCCGCGGATGCACAAGTTGTAAGTATGTAAGCGTGTTGTGGGGACGGTCCTTTTGACACGCTGCAGTTAGGCCGATATACTAGGTGAAAAGTATCGGAGGTTGATCCAGTGGCGAGATTGCAGAGGGAATATAGCACCACAGGCTTCTATCATATAATGTTACGGGGTAACGAACGGAAGAAAATCTTTTGGGACGATGAAGACCGGCAGAGATTTATCGAAATCCTACAGAAGAAAGAGTCTGAAAAGGAGTTATTGATCTATGCATATTGCTTAATGGATAATCATGTCCATTTGGTTCTGCGGGACGACAAAAACGAGATATCTATCATCATGAAAGGCATAGCGACAAGCTATGCCATGTTTTTTAACAACAGATATTGCCGGGTAGGGCATGTATTTCAGGATCGATTCAAGAGTGAAGCAATTGAAGATGAGCGGTATCTTATGGCGGCAATCCGATATATCCACAATAATCCGATAAAAGCTGGCTTGGTAGAAACTCCAGAGCAGTATAAGTGGAGCAGTTATCACTGCTATATAGTCCCGAACCAGACGGAAGAAACAATAGTGGATGCAGCATATATTCTGGGGATGATCTCCGATAATCAAAAACGGGCGATAATAGAGTTCCAGCGGTTTTCAATGGAGACCAATGATTATGATTTCATGGACGAAGATGAAGGGGTTGTTCGCACCCTTAAAGAAGGAGAATCATACCTGGAACAATATATGAAGAAGAATTGGCCGGGTGTCAATCAGGATGAAATCAGGAAAAACAAGAGCATAATGAAAAAAGTTATTGCCGATCTTCGAACCAACACCAAGCTGCCGATTGTCAAGATTGCTAATTTATTGGGAGTTAATAGGGGAGTAGTCGAACGAATAACAACTAAACCCTGAACAGGAAGCGTGTTAAAAGGACCGTCCCCATAACACGCTAGTCGTTGATTTGCAGGCTGACTTTGCTATAATAGAACTAATATGCTTAGCGCATAATATTCTTAGCACTGGGAAAAAGGTATTGTACCAAGACATTGAAAGGAAGATGGAAATGGAAAAAGCACCAGTAGTTACAATAGAAATGGAAGATGGCAACAAAATATGTATAGAACTTTATCCTGAAATCGCTCCTAATACGGTAAACAACTTTATTTCACTAATAAATAAAGGCTTTTATGATGGAACAATTTTTCACAGGGTTATACCTAGTTTTATGATTCAGGGCGGAGATCCTGACGGCAATGGTATGGGTGGACCGGGATATGGCATTAAGGGTGAATTCGCCCAAAATGGGTTCCCTAATAGTTTGAAACACGTACGGGGAGTAATATCGATGGCTAGAAGTAGGGCTAATGATTCAGCCGGTTCTCAATTCTTTATTATGGCAGCAGATTCCACTCATTTAGATGGACAATACGCTGGATTCGGAAAGGTCACCGAGGGTTTGGACGCAGTGGATATGATTGTGAAGGTACCACGGGATAGGAACGATCGGCCTCGAGAAGACCAGCGTATGAAAAAAGTAAGCGTAGACACTTTTGGCACGGAATATCCTGAGCCTGAGAAAATGTAAGGTTGTTTTTTGTTCCTAATACTGGTATCATGCAGGGTGGATAAACATTAAGGTTACAGAAAAATCATAATTGAAAGGAGAATCTTCAATGCCAGAAAATAATCAAACTATATTGGTAGAAGTCCTCCAGGGCACGCAGGTGTCGACAGGAGGGTGAAGCTGTTCCAGTGACTGCTCGTCAGCAGGTAGTTGTGGTACAACTACAGATTTTTCGGAATTGACTAATCAAATGACAGAAGAACTCAAAAAACTTTATGGAGATAAAGTGGAAGTTAAATATGTGGATGTTGATCAAGTTGGAATTGGCAATTATCCTGTGATGAACCAAGTTCTACAAATGGGTTATCCATATCCAGTAACACTTATTAATGGTCAGCCCAAGTTTGCCGGTGGGATAATGGTAAAAGAAGTAAAAGAGCTTATTGATGAGAACCTGAAGGGGAATAGTAACTAATGTCAATAGCTTGACCGTTAGGCAAGTTGATGCTAATATAGACTAAATTTAATATACAATTACCTTTCTTCGGGGATGGGTGTAATTCCCTATCGGCGGTAAAGCCCGCTAGCCTTTGGGCATGATTCGGTGAAATTCCGAGGCCGACAGTAACAGTCTGGATAGGAGAAGAAGGGCATATGGGTGTGCGTCCTAATGGATCTGTACGCTCTATATGTGCTCGCTTTTGCTTATTGCCCCGACTTACAATCGGGGTTTTTGCATTTTTATAGAAGAAAGAATTGATTGTCCTAACTACTAAAAGCAAAGTCAAGAGGTGATTCATATTATCAAGGAAATGGATCAGTTTTATATGAAAAGAGCATTGGGACTAGCAGCCAGGGCTCAGGGCAGAACTAGTCCCAACCCAATGGTCGGTGCAGTAATCGTTAAAAATGGGCAGCTAATCGGTGAAGGATATCACCATCAAGCGGGAACTCCTCATGCCGAAGTCCATGCGCTGAATGAAGCGGGTGAGCAGGCTGTCGGGGCTACACTGTATGTTACCCTGGAACCCTGCAGTCATTTTGGCAGAACTCCTCCCTGTGCAGACGCGGTTATTAAAGCCGGGATTAAAAGAGTGGTCATTGCCACTACCGATCCTAATCCCCAGGTAGCTGGGAAGGGTATTGCAAGGCTTAAAGATGCTGGCATCGAAGTGGAGCTTGGGGTAATGGAGCACGAGGCCAGTCGCCTGAATGAAGTGTTTTTCAAATATATCCAGACCGGCCTTCCTTTTGTGGCATTGAAAACAGCTATGACATTGGACGGAAAAATTGCGTCTTATAGTGGAGATTCCAAATGGATAACCGGTGAGGATGCCCGTCATTATGTACATCAATTAAGAAATATTTATGATGCCATAATGGTAGGTATAGGAACGGTATTAAAAGATGACCCTTTTCTTAATACCCGTTTGGAGATAGCAGATATGCGGAATCCAGTACGGATCATAATTGATAGCAATTTGGATTTGCCTCCCACCAGCAATATTGCCAGGAGTAGTCATGAACAGCGGACCTTGGTCTTCTGTTCCAGCAACTCGGATTCCCAAAGGCGAGAACCCCTAGAAGCCCTGGGAGTAGAGCTTATCAGCTTAGATATAGACTCCGACCTCATACCGCTGGAAAAAGTATTGGGAATTCTGGGCGAAATGGGTTTGTGCAGTCTGCTGGTGGAAGGCGGGGGAGAAATCAATGCTTACCTGCTAGAGCACCAACTGCTAGACAAAGCCTACTGGTTTATCGCCCCCAAGATTATAGGTGGCCGCCAGGCTCCCTCTCCGATTGGTGGGCAGGGGATAGAATTTATGAAAGATGCACTTGAACTGAAATCAATGGAGATTCAAAAGTTTTCAGAAGATTTCTTGCTAACAGGATACTTCAAGGAGTGGTGTTAGAAATGTTTACAGGTATAGTAGAAGAGTTAGGAACTGTGAAAAGAATTGACCGAGGTAGTAATTCTTGCCAAATTAGCATTCTAGCCAAAAAAGTCCTGGAAGACGTAAAACTAGGGGACAGCATTGCCATTAATGGCGTGTGCTTAACCGTAATCAGCTTTGACCGGGACAATTTTGCAGCCGATATGATGGCTGAAACCCTGGAAAAAACGAATCTTAAGGATCTAGGAACTGGGCAGCGGGTTAACCTGGAGAGAGCTGCACGATTAGGAGACCGGATGGGTGGGCACCTGGTCCAGGGCCATGTTGATGCAGTGGGAACCATTGTGGAACAGCAAAAAGTAGATATTGCCCAGGTCTTGCGAATTAGGGCCCCGGAAGATTTGCTACATTATCTGGTAGCCAAAGGTTCAGTAGCAATTGATGGAATTAGTTTAACGGTTGTCGAGGTATTAGCGGATAGTTTTACAGTATCTATCATACCGCATACAGCTAAAATGACTACCCTGGGATTAAAAAAACCGGGAGATACTGTAAACCTGGAGTCCGATATTATAGGCAGATATGTTGAGAAGTTGCTGAAAAGAAGCGAAGGGAAAAAGAAATCCGTCGTAACGGCTGAATATTTAGCTGAGCATGGTTTCATATAAAAAAGGAGGTAGTGCAATGTTTAACACCATAGAAGAAGCAATTAGCGATATTAGAGAGGGCAAAATGCTGATTATGGTTGATGATGAAGACCGTGAGAACGAAGGGGATATAATAGTAGCTGCCGAAAAATGTAATCCCGATGTAATTAATTTCATGGCCAG
>JAQUUV010000096.1 GCA_028693695.1 Syntrophomonas sp. | reverse complement strand
CTGAAGTAGCCAACGGTTTTTATGTGGTAGGACGGGATGATGCTTCCCGTCATCGTTTTAATGGAAGTGAACGTCTGGAGTTGTCCACCCTCATGGCAGATCTCGATAAGAATAAGCTACCGATTATGTTAATGGATCACGAGCCTTTTAACTTGGATGTATCCGAAAAAGAGGGTGTTGATCTGCAGTTCTCCGGCCACACTCACCTGGGACAATTATTCCCCAATAATTATATAACCCGGGCGATTTACGAACAAGATTGGGGCTATCTTCGCAAAAACAACTTTCAAGCCATCGTATCCTGTGGCTTCGGAACCTGGGGTCCACCCATCCGTATCGGTAATCGGCCAGAGATAGTAAATGTCCTGGTTCATTTTGCCCCGACTGAATAGCCCACAGTTTATTTCTCAATATGCTAATGACTGGAGCCTACCTATCTTGCCAGAGTTTCACTGCCAGCATTGGTCAACTCACTAGTATTTAAAGCATTATTTATAGCAATACCTTCTGCCTGTGTTGCAGCTATAGAAATATCCAGCCAAACTCGTGACATATTAGTAAAAGTCTGGACATTTGTTTGTCTAATGGTCAGACCACTTGTTTGGGGATATGGGTTCGGAAACTGCAACTGTTGCTAGAGTATTTTCATGAGCCGCAAAGTACCGAAAAATGTACACGCTCTTTGTTAAGCTGGTACTGCAATTATTAATCTCTTTAGCAAAAGCTGAAGTGTAAATTCCCTTTATCAGGTTTAATCTTTAAAATCGAGCAAAAAACTGATCCTTGTAAACTATGATTCCATAATAACTACGTTCCATATTCTTCTGCTTCCATAGTAGCCATTATTTCCTGCTTCAATTCTTCGTTTTTACCTCCTAATCCTGGCTGTACCTTGATATGGAGACTAACCTGCGCGGGACGAGGTGAAAAGACATAAATGCTGTCGCCCAGGAGTAAGGCTTCATCAATATCATGGGTTACAAAAAGAACCGAGGGTCGGTAAGTATTACATAGTTTTTTTAGCCACAGTTGCATTTTCCTGCGGGTAATGGCATCCAAGCCGGCGAAGGGTTCATCCATAAGCATAATGTCGCTGGTAAATAAATAGGTCCGCAATAGAGCCGCCCGCTGCCGCATTCCTCCCGAAAGCTGGCGAGGATAGTATTTTTCAAAACCATTCAGACCGAAATCATTAAGATGGGCCCGAGCTGTTTCATAAGCTTGCATTTTATCTATACCCTTAAGCAGTAAAGGGATGCAAACATTGTCCATGACGTTCCGGGAAGGCAAGAGCAAGTCCTTCTGCTGCATATAGCTGATCCTGCCGGTACGTCCTGTCCAATCTTCGCTGCCTATCTCGATCCGCCCCTGATCCGGTACGATTAAACCGGATATAATATTTAAAAGGGTGCTTTTGCCACAACCACTAGGACCAATAATGACAGCAAATTCATGGCATTCTAGGCTTAATGAGACATTGGACAGGGTAAATACCCTGTCCAGACTTTTACTGATATTACACACCTTTATTCCGGCCATAGTCAAGTCTCCTATTCTGGCAAAAACTTATTGGTGAAAGCTTGGTCAACCTGAATGTTCTTGTCAATCAACTTGTTAGCAAACATGAAATCCGCATAGTTTTTCCATACTTCTGTTTTCATTTCTCCCCAGCGTGAGGCATCTGATTTATATTCTTTCGAGAGGTAGGTTTGACTGGCAGTAACCAAATCCTTATTTAGCTCGGGAACACTCTTCAAAAGAATATCAGCTGTTTTATCTGGGTTGTTGATAGCATAATCATAGCCTTTGGCGGTAGCCTTCATGAACTTCTTAACCAGCTCTGGATCCTGTGATATTTTGGTTTCACTGGCAATAATCACGGGCGTATAATAGTCCAGAACTTTGTCTTCATCTTTCAGTTTTATAAAGTTCAAATCCATGCCTTTAGTCTTAGCCTCAATACCTGTCCAACCTTGGAATATCCAGGAAAAATCGATACCCTTCTCCATGCTGGCAAAGAAGTCGGCTGAACCGACATTGACTATTTTCACCTTATTAAAATCAGCCCCGTATTTGTCCATTAACACTTTTAGTACGGCCGTCTCTGCCGGGGAACCCCATCCCCCATAAGTCTTGCCTTCGAAATCCTTGGGAGTTTTAATGTTTTTATTCACCGGCGATGCAAAACCGGAAGTATTGTGCTGAATAACTGTCGCCACTGCAACAACAGGAATGTCCTGAGAACGGGCCATGGTTACTTCTTCCTGATAGCTGATGGCAAAGTCGCCCTTCCCCGCAGCAATAAGTTGTGGGTTACCGCCTTCCGATGGTTGGATTATATTCACATCCAGACCTTCCTGTGCATAATAACCCTGGTCTTTGGCAACATATAATCCACTATGGTTGGTATTGGGAAACCAGTCTAAAATTACGGTAACTTTCTGTAATGGAGCATCATTTTTGGGGCTGGTTTTGGTAGAGCAGCCTGTTAATGCCATTGCCAAGACACTCATAATCAATGCTACTACTACAATCTTCTTCATAATCAACATCCTTTCAATTGGATTTTTTCGCTGCTTACATAAAGTTTCATACAATCTCATATCAGACCCAGGTTTCTATCATTCACTCTTCTTTTTAATAGTTCGGAAGATTTATATGGATCATGTGACTGCATAATAAACGACATTACCGCAATGCCGTCAGCACCTGCCTCACATACCTGACCACAATTTGCGGGGTTTATCCCACCAAGAGCTATAACCGGGATATTTACATTAATTTTAATATCTCTAATCAATTCAACCCCCTTAGGCTTTAACCCTTTCTTACAATCAGTAGCAAATATATGGCTAACCAGAAGGTAGTTGGCACCGTTTTGGGCTGCTGTTATGGCTTCATCCAGATTATGCACTGATACTCCATTCCAGCCATCAAATCGCGATGATTGCTGCATAAAGTCATCAAAACTGGTATGATAACCATCTGCCTGGATAGCCTTTGCTACTTCCAGATTATTATTGATTATGAAACAAACCGACCGTCCGGCAATGATTTTTTTTATCTGCCCGGCCATTGTCAATAAATCCTCACCGGGCAAATCTTTTTCCCTCAAAATAATGGCATTAATGCCTCCGGCAATAGCTTGCTCAATTACACTAAAAAAACTACCATCGGCAACTAATTTGCGGTTGGTTATTAAATATAAGTTCATAGGTCTTACCCCGCTCATAACTTAAACAGCCATCCAATTTTTAAAAACAGGTTGATATCCATGGTTTAAAATAGCCTGTTTCATTTCGCTCACACTCCTGGAATCGGCAATTTCAAACTGGCTATCGGTACTGTTAGAGGAAGTGTGCCCGCCTACCTCAGTAGTTACCCCGGCAGACATTTTGGTTACGCCCAAGGGAATTAGATTATCTCGGAAATCCCGGCTTTCTCGAGTGGTTACGGTAATGCCTGAATTGGGCAGTAATAATCGATAAGCCAGCATTATCTGTACCAGGCTTTCGTCGCTGACAACTCCAACTTCATCAAAGACACCAACATGTGGCCTTATTCGGGGTACGCCAATTGCTATTTCCACATCGGAATAGGTGTTGCGCAGGTAATAAGCATGCAAACCGGTGGCAAACGCTTCTGACCGCCAGTCATAAAGTCCCAAAAGTGCTCCAATACTGGCCGATCTCATTTTGGCCTGGCAGGCCCTATCAGGAGCCTCCAACCGAAAACGGTAATCTTTTTTTGGTCCGGCTAAATGAACCCGGTCATAAATCTCTTCATTATATACTTCCTGGTACATGCAGAAACCATCTACACCTGCCGCTGCAACCTGTTCATATTCCTCTACTGTTAAGGGATAGATTTCAATGGAAATAGAATCAAAATATTTTTTCAGAACCTGGGCAACTTCACAAATATATGCTACCGAACTTTTAGTTCTAGATTCACCGGTTAAGAAAAGTATATGTTTGAGTCCGGTGGCAGAGATTGCCCTGGCTTCCTGGTCAACTTCCTCCATTGTCATAGCTTTTCTAGTTATCTTATTCTCGGCATTAAAACTGCAATAGGCGCACTTGTTTACGCAATGATTGGCGACATACATAGGGGTAAATAGTTGTATAGTTCTACCAAAATGCTGTAAAGATAGCTGATGAGCTTTCTGGGCAATTTGTTCCAAGAAGTTCTCTGCCCGGGGCGATAATAGAGCCAGGAATTCATATTCGTTTATATTATTTTTATTAATGATACTTTGGATGTCGCAATCAGTGAGAGTTTTAAAAAACTCATAAACGTCAATATCTTTATATCCAGAGTAGTAATCATAAAAACTCATTATAGAGCACCTCTATTCAAAAAACCGGTTAACGGTGAGGAAGGCTGGGCATAATGACTTTCTGGGCCTAGTTTGGCAATTCTGGCTATTCGACCTGCTTTTACGGCCAGAGCAAATGCCTGAGCCATTTTAACCGGGTCTGCGGAAGTAGCAATAGCCGTATTGACCAGAACTGCTGAGGCTCCCATTTCCATGGCTTCAGCCGCCTCAGAAGGTTTGCCTATACCCGCATCAACTACCACCGGTATATCTATCTCATCTATGATTATCTGCAGCAGTTCTTTGGTTCTTAAACCCCGATTGGTACCAATCGGAGAACCTAACGGCATTACGGCGGCAGCACCGGCATCTACCAGTCTCTTAGCTGTCATCAAATCGGGGCTAATATAGGGGAGAACAACAAATCCTTCTTTGGCCAAGATTTCTGTGGCCTTTACCGTTTCCTGATTATCTGGCAGTAAATACTTGTTATCTGATATGACTTCAATTTTGACCCAGTTGCCACATCCCATAGCTTTAGCCAGCCGGGCTATCCGGACTGCTTCTTCTGCATTCCTGGCTCCCGAAGTATTAGGAAGTAGAATACACTCTTGGGGGATATAGTCCATTACATTTTCCTGTTTGGCACCAATATCAACTCTTCTCAATGCCATAGTTATTACTTGTGCCTGGCTGTTTTCTATCACTGCCGGGATTATATTGTCATTGGCAAATTTGCCTGTTCCCACAAATAATCTGGATCTTAATTCAACTCCGCCAATAATTAATTTGTCCATTTCTTCATCTCCTGTTCAAATATCTCTTTCGCCCAAAATTAGCCTTAACACCGTGTTAGCTTGATGGTTGGCGGCAATACTCACCCGGGGAGCCATAAGTCCGCATCCGGGTTGGGCGGCAGAAACCTCATCACCCACTAAATACAAATTGCGCAGCATCTTTTTGGTTTTTATGGTATTGCTGGAAAAATAACCGGCCATACCGGATGCTGCCACAATATATTTATCCGGACATTTCGATAAAATGGTATTAACCAGATTAGCCTTGCACTCTGGGCTGTCAAAGGCTTCTACTATAATTTCCATATCTTTAAAGCAATCCTCGATATTCGACTCATCAAGAAACATTTCCTTGGTTTCAATCTCTATAAAGGGATTGATTTGAAATATTATGTCTTTTAAAGCATCTGTCTTATATCTGCCGATATCACTTATAAAATACTGCTGTCGGTTCAAATTACTAGGCTCTACAACATCAAAATCTACCAGCAGTAATTTCCCCACCCCAGTTCTGGCCAGAGAAATGGCTACATTAGATCCCAAACCTCCGAGCCCAGCAATACCTACCCGGGCCTTTTTTACTTTATGAAAAACTCCTGGTGTATGGCGGGCAATTAATAGTGCCTCTAATTCCTCCCGATCCGGAATAGCCCCTTTCCTGATTAAAGTCAGGCGGTCATTGGCATGTAGGATAATATCTTCCTTAATTAAAAATCCATTTAGTATGACTACATCCGCATCTTTTTTAACCTGATTTTTAGTCTCGTAAGCTGTAATACCTTCATCAACAGTCAAAGGGTTCTCATTGAGAAAAATATTCAAATTATCCTCCTCCAACAAAGCTGATTATTTCCACCTGATCGTCCTGTTTGAGAAGTACCGAAGCATATTGATCTTTGGAGATAAGTTCGCAATTAACCTCAATCACTATTTTGTCTCGGTCTAAATTCAGCTGCCGCAGTAATTCAGTTATTGAAATACCAGTCGGCAAATCAGTTTTCTCACCATTGATTATCAATTCACTCACTCCTTTTCGTTTTTAAATTGACGAAAAAGCTGCCAGCCTACAGACAATGTTTTACGTTTCCATGCAGCATATACATTAAATTTAATCACCTGAGACATTTAATGTACCAACCAGTTCCTGAACTATTCTTTGTACATCATAAAAGCAATCATAATGATAGAATGTAATTCCTCTTTCTTGGCACAAATGGGCCAGTTTATCTTTGGCAAACACTATATCCGCAGATTCAGCCGGACATATGTCGGAGTAACCATCCCCGATATAAATTCTCAGATATCCAGGCTGTATCAACTCCTGCATTAGCTCAGTTTTACATACTCCGCATTTTTTGCACTCCTTGTCCAAATGCAAACATTTTATCCTCCAGCCCTGTTCGTATTCCAGGTGATTGGCATAGTAGGTGATACTTAATCCATACTGGGTCAATACCTTCTTAATATAATTATCATAACCGTCACTTAAAATGGAAATCGGATATCCCTGATGCTCAGCCCAATTAACAAAATCTATAAAACTATTATCAATATCAACTTGCCCAAAAAAGGCATCCAATTCCTCAGGTTCAACCGTCATAAGATCCAGGGTACGCTGGGCACACTCTTCTGTGGACAGGCAGCCTGCCTCCCATAGCAGATTGATTTCCTCCCAGCCTTCCCGAGCGAATTTTGTTACCATGGCACAGCACATATCTTCGCGGGAAATCGTGCCGTCAAAATCGATAAAAAACATTAATTTCTTATTCATGAGTTATCACCCTCTGTCATAAGGCATTAGATTTTTTGTTAATTTTTAGCTTCTCCAATCTACCTGGGCCTCTTTAATAATATCTTCTCCCCGCAAATGGTATAGCTTATCAAACAATATTGTTCGGAAAGATCCCGGATTTTCCCCTGATACCTTAACAGCCTGCTCACCAGCAATATTAAATGCGGTGAGGCCGGTTATAGTTGCCAGCCATGGCTCCAGAGGAGCTCCCCCGATACAAGCCGCTACTACCCCGCCAACCATGCAACCAGCTCCCGTAATTGAGCCGAATAGTGAAGTTCCATTTCTTAAAAATGCCAAACGTTGGTAATCCGCCACCACATCTACGGCTCCAGTTGCGGCTACTACCATCTGTTTCTTTTCCGCTAACGTCTGGCAGGCCTGATCTAATCCCTCGCCCTGATCTAACGAATCAACCCCCCGGGCTTGGGACTGTACTCCCGCCAGGCTTTTGATCTCAGCGCTGTTCCCTTTAATGCAAGTAACCTTGCCATTTGCAATAAGCCTTTTTAAGATCTCCATTTTACGTGGTATAACCCCACAGGCCACCGGGTCTACTATCACCGGCACCCCTGTAAATGATGCACCTTTAACAGCTTCGAGCATCGCCAGTTCTTTTTCATCAGTAAGGGTCCCCAGATTCAAATAGAGAGCACTGCTAATACGGGCAAAATGACCGACCTCTTTGGGATTATCAACCATGGCCGGTGAGGCACCACTGGCTAGAATAATATTGGCTACATCATTTATGGTTACATAATTAGTCATGCAATGAACTAATGGGGTCTTTAACCTGACCTTATCCCAGATTTCCGCACATTTTCTTAACATTGCTTACTACCTCCATTTTTTCTTAATTTACTCCTCACACTATTTTCGTATTTACTCACCATACCCAGGAGTCAGGG
>JAQUUV010000095.1:6075-7832 GCA_028693695.1 Syntrophomonas sp. | reverse complement strand
ACTTACCCGGATATGTTATCGTCTAAAATAATATAAATTAACTTATTGTCGCTTGCTCTTTAAGCAACTTTGCTTTCTTAAAGACC
This sequence comes from Syntrophomonas sp., assembly GCA_028693695.1. GTDB lineage: Bacteria > Bacillota > Syntrophomonadia > Syntrophomonadales > Syntrophomonadaceae > PHAA01. The sequence goes on along the minus strand of JAQUUV010000095.1, from coordinate 7,746 downwards.
TAATAATGGGTACATAGCCCAAACCCATTTTCGTGTGAACTAAAGCCAATAATAACTTAGCATCTTGGTGGATAATATGATTTCTAACCAAATTAGCTATCTCGTTATTATGTCTGAAGCCTCTCTCGCCCTTTTCGATTGTATTTGCAATATATTCGATTATACTGTTGCACAAGCTTACTCGGTTCTCGACGGCGTCATTTTCGCCCTCAATATAGTCCAAAACATCCCGGATAAGAAGTGCCAGGTATTCCGCCAGAATTTTGGATGATTCGGCTGAATCGATCGGGCCGGTCTGAATCCTGATCAGTTCATTATTAAGGCGATCCAGGTGCTGGTTTATTATTTGGTTTATGACTTGTTCGTATAGGCCAAAAGGTAACATAATTCATTACTCCTAACTTGGATCGTAAAAGGGACAAGGGGACAGGTTATCAGTCCCACTATTCAGGTCAAGGGGTGGGACGTAAACCTGTCCCCCTGTCCCTTTAACTTCTCAACCAATGGCCTATCTGCGGGTGCAAATACATATTGATCGAGTTCATCTATAGACGCCCAGGCATAATCATGGTGGACAGTGGAACGGATTACCCCTCCTGTCAACCTGCATATATAGGCCAGCAACCTGATGGTGCCTTTCTTATATTGAAAAGTGCTACTCTCAAAGAATTCTCCAACTTCAATATCAATGCAGAACTCTTCCTGCATCTCACGGATGAGGCTCTGCTCGGGGCTCTCCCCTTCCTCGATCTTGCCTCCGGGAAACTCCCAGCAGCCAGCTAAGAGGTCTTCTTGCGCACGTTGGGCAATAAGAACTTTATAGTTATTTATTAAGATAGCTGCGACTACCTCTATTACTGCTCCCATGATTTGCTCCTTCAAAGTCCGGTTTCACATAATGCCGACATTATTCACCATATAATACCAATACAAATTATACCACTGTTTCCCATAATAGCTATTTGTTTTAAAATTTTGCCCTTATTAGCGCAACACTGCTTCTAGCTCATAAAAATAGCCCCCCTAGCTTGCCAGGAAGGCTTCATGCAAAATGGATTAATATTTAGTAATTCATCTATATTCGTGTCGGCAAATGATGTAAGGTATCAATCATTAATAAATAGGCTGTGCGTTAGCACAAACAGTGTGGCAATAATCCCCAGGATCAATGAGCAGTAAGTTAAAATTGTTCGCTCTTTTCTAACTGCCATGATGCTGAGAATAAAGGCTGCCAACTCTAAGGGAGCAACAACTGCTACCGTTATGTCCCACCAGTGGCCTGTATCGAAATTTACCATGCCCAGAGCCACAAACATAAAAAAAGTCAATAGTAATAATATACAAGCCAACGTCATTAATACCGCCCATTTTCCCAACACCATAACTCGATTTAACCAGCGGGCATAGGTTACGCGGCAGATGCTGCTCTGCAATGGGTATAATCTCGCTGGAGGATCCGCACAATCCCACCGGTATACCCCCGGCAGCCACAATCAGTTCCTTGGGAGTAAATGCACAGTATACGCCCACTACTTTAGCACCTTGCTCTCGCTTGGCCATGGTACAAGTAAAAAGCTCCTGCTCAACTTGATCCATATAACTACTATCTAGCTTCAACTTTTTTCAACTCCTATTTTTTACACTATTCTATTGCCAGTTTCCTTATCAAAT
>JAQUUV010000095.1:0-5975 GCA_028693695.1 Syntrophomonas sp. | reverse complement strand
TTACCCGTTTATCCATTCCGTTAAAAGCTCTGTGGTACCCCGGGTAAATAACTCGGGGTCAGTAATAAAAACTGAATTGAATTCTATGACCGCAGATAGAGAAAATTTAATGAAAGCTATGGCTTCCTCTGGGTGTTTGGAACGACATCTACGCCTATGGAAACGGCTCTGACCTCTTCAACCAACGGTCTATCCGCTGGTGCAAATGTGTATGCCACCCGGAAACTCCCATAGGGGTTTACCCCGGAGGAATCACGCAAACCTGGTCACCCAATAGTGACAACTATTATTACAGCTTAAATCCCTTCTCCACAAATAGTTTCAAGCAAGCATCTACTACTTCAGGATCATAAAGGATACCTTTGTTCTTAGTGATTTCCTCTAGTGCTGGATCCACCCCCAAGGCTGGCCTATATGGGCGGTGGGAAGCCATAGCGTCTACCACATCAGCTACTGCAAGAATTCGTGCACCAATTACTATTTCTTCTTTCCTTAACCCCTGCGCATATCCGGAACCATCTAATCTTTCATGATGTTGCAGTACCATATCGGCTACTGGCCAGGAAAATTCAATTTCTTTTAGAATATCATAGCCAACTTGGCTGTGAGTTTTTATAATACCAATTTCCAGTTCCGTTATTTTCCCCGGCTTGCTTAATATCTCGAATGGCACATTTATTTTCCCAATATCATGAAGGTTCCCAGCCACATAAATTCCATCTATTATATCTTTATCAAAACCCATTTCTTGTGCTATGGCAGTGGCTAAGCGGGCCACTTTTTTTTGATGACCAGCAGTATAGGGGTCTCTTATTTCTAAGACCGTTGATAAAGAACCTACAGTCTGATTGAGGATCCGGTGCATTTTTTCCAAGCTTATTTCAAGCTCCAGAGCGGTTTGATTTCGTTCGATACGCGTCCGCAGGGACATAATCCCATAGGCAAGATCCGCAGCCATTTCGGTTAAGAGTTTTTTTTCTTCCGAATCAAATATGTCGAGCTCTTCCGAATAAATACTAATTACCCCAAAAGCCCCTCCCCCGTTCGCATTTAGTGGAATAGTAATCATGGATTTATAGCCACGGGATAAGGCCTCTTCCCGAATGGGGATTAAACTGGGATCGGTCATTACATTCCTACTAATATAAGGCTGATCAGTTCGGATAGACATACCCACCGGTCCACTTCCGCGCTGAGGATCGGCCAGAGAAATATCTATGGTTTTGAGATAACCTTCTTCGTGTCCGGCATAGGCCACCGGACGCACCGTTTGCCTCTCGTAGTTTTCCACGTAGCCTACCCAGACCATACGATATCCTCCGACTTCCACTATCTTCTGGCAAACCTTTTGCAGTAAATCCTGTTCGTCGCTGGCCTGTAGCATAGCCATATTGCCTGCACTAGTGGCTTTTAAAGCCCGGTTAATTCGATTGAAATCTGTCAGGTCTATAAATGTGGCCACGGATTTGGTAGTGCCGGAAATAATATCTGTGTAGAATAAACCATCTCGCATCTTCCCCTGGTGATCCTTGATGCGGGCTTTATACTGTAATGGTGCTGAGGTCGGATTAATCCTGCGTAAACGATGATATTCTTTCATTACGTCCACTATATCGCCGCTAATAATATCAGTCCATTGGGCGCCTTCCAGTTCTTCCTTTTTATAACCAAATACCCTTTCCCACTCCCGGTTAGCCAGGGATATGGTCATATCTGCTTCAATTATCATGGTGGCCGCTCCGGTATTCTCGAATATGGTTCGATAGTAATTCTCGGAGGCCCGGAGAGCTATAGCAGATTTCTTGCGCTGCAGAGCTCTAACAATAATTTGGGCCACGGATTCCAGAATGATGACATTTTCTTTTGACCAGTTTTTTTCACTCTTAACGGAATCAAATCCCATGAAACCGATGATCTTATCTTCCAGGAACATGGGTACTACCATAAGAGACTGGATAGAGTGGGCTTGTAGGAGTTCTTTTTCAGCCTGAGCTTCGGGAGGCAGATCGGAAACCCGAGGAATATAAATGTACTCCGAACTCTGCAATTTCTTGTTCCACCATGGCAAAACACTGACCGGCAAACCCTGGACGCAGTCAATTACCGCCGAGATACCTTTCGCACACCATTCGTTGGTTTTGCTTACGGTACATTGGTCATCTGAGTACAAGAAGACAGAGCTGCGAACATCATTGTCTGATTCACTGATCATCCGCAAGGTAGTGTTAATCATATCATCTATATCATCAGCCACAATATTGGTGAATTTTTTGGATATCTCCAGGAGAAGAGCTTGGAAATCCACCTGGCGCTGCAGGGCTGCTTCGACCTGTTTCCTGGCCGTGATGTCAGTGAAAAAGGCCACATTGGCCGGACCATCCGGCAGCAATATATTACTTACTTGAACAAAAAGAGGAAATTTCGAGCCATCTTTGCGCAGCCCGATCGTCTCGTGGGAATAGGGTAATTCCTCCCCCTTTTCGCGTTTTTTTACTTTATTACTAATTTCCCGCCGGCAGCTTGGCGCAACCTGATTAGTGACGAGGGCCCCATACAATTCCGAGCTGCTATCGTACCCAAACATGTCAACATAGGCTTGATTAGCTAATAGCGTGCGCCCTTTCCGATTTATCCCGATACCAACGGGAGCGTTTTCGAATAGAGCTCGAAAACGTTCTTCACTGGCCTTTATTTTCGACTCGGCCAGTTGCTGCTCGGTAATATCCATCAAGGATATAACAAGGTTTTGGTTGTGAGGTACTAGAGAAACATATATAATACAGTCCCTAACCCTGCCCTGCTTATCTATACACTTTATTTGATAGTATGGTGGGGCTTTATCCGGATCAAGTTTGCGCAGGCGATAGCTTTCCTGGACTATTTTTAGATATTCAGGAACCACAAACAGTTCGAAGGGGTTTTGCCCAATTAATTCATCTTGAGAATAACCTGACAGTTCTTCACTCCTTGAATTTGCCATGGCTATTTGTAAATTTTGATCAACAATTATCGTGGCTGTTCCGGTATTTTCAAATATGGTCCGGTAATAGGCTTCTGATTCTTTTAATGCTTCGCTTGCCTCATGTTGCTCAGTAATATCTATACCCGAAGAAACAATATATTCAACCGATCCCTCTTTATCCAGGAGTACCGTATTAGTCCATCTGACTAGCCGCTTCTGTCCATCTTTTGTCAACCAGTAATTCTCGCCTGTATTTTTATTTTCTCCTGCAGTCAGATTCTTGTACCTTTCCTTGACAGTGGCACCATCCTCCCCATGAACAAGAAAATCCCAAGGATACTTGTCCATAACCTCCTTAAACGAGTAACCACTTGTCTGTTCACAGGCAGTATTAAAAGAAACAATTCTTCCTTCAAAGGTCGAAACCATAATTAATGCATCACTTGTGTTGAGAATGGCGGAATTGAACTGATATTCTTTTCTTAATGATTCCTCTACCCTTTTGCGCTCTATGATTTCATTTTGTAGTTCTTTATTAATCATTTTAAGCCGAGCAGTTCTTACCTGAACCTTAATTTCTAATTCATCATGAGCCTTTTGCAGGGCCTCTTCACTCTGTTTCCGGTCGGTTATATCCCGAGAAATTACTATCAGGGAATGATTTTCATTCTCATCCGACATCCTGCTGGCGTTTGCTCCCAACCAGATGTAGGCTCCATCCTTTCTCCGATACCTGAATTCAATGCTGCCTGCTTCTTTATTCAGGTTTTCTTTTATTGTTGTTATAACCCTTACAATATCATCGGGGTGAATAAAATCAATTGCACTCTTCCCTAGCAATTCTTCTTCTGAATACCCCAATACCTTTAGAGTAGTGGGATTAACATATTCGTAACTTAGATCGCCTAGCTTCTGAACAGAGATAAGATCGTAGGCATTATCTAATACTATTTTATTCTTTCGTTCTGATTCCCTAAGTGCTTCCAGCTCATTTGAAAACTGGTATTTATTCTGCTCTTGCTTATTCAAACAATTGCCTCCTTTCAATATGAGTTGTCATAAATTGTCTTATTTTATTATACTTTAAATATTAATGATATTTGGCAAAATAACATTCGATAAATATCTCAAAAGGTTCTCATTAGTGAAAATTTCTTATAGCTGCGACTTTCATGCCTATAGGTCCGGGGATATCGTTTAACAATATTACTGCATCACCAGACACCTGCTTGCCGATTATAATGAAGCCCAATAGAATGATAGAAAAAAGTTGGAAAAATGAAGACGAGGGAGGCACCCAAATCAGAATCGCTGATAGAGTAGAAATGTTGGAACTAGCAGCCAATATTATGGGCCAGGCCAATAATATTCGTCCCGTATTGCTGAATGAAGATGGTTAAGTGTGCTTTTGGCGATTTTTATCTTTGGCATATCTGCGGGCATTCTTGATTCCACCGAAATCTGCAAACATTTCGGTTATCTTGGCGTTTTCAATCTGCCTGGAGTTGAGACCTTCATATTTAGCTTCTTTTTTTAGTTTTAAGTAGCTTTCCAGTCTATCATCGGATAGCCTGCCATCAGCAATTGCTTGCTGTACAGCACAGCGCGGCTCCCCGGTATGGGTGCAATCTTGAAATTTACATTTTAGCGCCAATTCATCAATGTCAGCAAAAGCTTTAGCCAGATCGGCACTCTCAATACCTATTTCGCGCATTCCGGGAGTGTCGATAACCATACCGCCATTGGGCAATAAGATAAGTTCGCGTCTGGTAGTGGTGTGCCGGCCTTTATCATCGTTTCTTATTTCTCTGGTGGCCAGGGCTTCTTCCCCCATTAGGCGGTTAATTAAAGTGGATTTACCCACCCCGGAAGAGCCGATAAATGCTATGGTTTGTCCGGCTTTAATATAGTTGGCAATGGCCGAGCAGCCTTCCTCAATCATACTGGAAGTAATAACGACATCTACACCAATGGAAACGGCTCTGACCTCACCCAGCCTGGAATCTATTTCATCACATATATCGGATTTGGTTAGAACGATTACCGGAGTTGCACCGCTGTCCCAGGCAATTGACAGATAACGTTCCACCCGTCGAATGTTGAAGTCGTTATTTAAGGACATACAAATAAAAACCGTATCAATATTACTGGCTACAACTTGTTCATCATTGGCTGTTCCGGCGGCTTTTCTTATAAAGACACTTTTTCTTTTAAGCAGGTGGTGAATAATGGCGTGGCCGTGGATATCTGTATTTCTGTCTATCATCACGAAGTCTCCAACCGCTGGATAATCGGACAAGGTTTTCACCTCGTAACGAAATTTCCCCGAAACCTCTGCCATCAACTCACCTTTTTCGCACACCACACTGTACAGGTCTTTTGATTGCGATAGAACTCTTGCCACATAAAAGCCCTCATATAATTTTGATTCAGTTATAAATCTATCGTTCAACCCGAACTTTTTCATATCAAGTATACTCAAAACCTATCTCCTAACTGTAATCTTTTAGCAGCCTCTCAACCAAGGGTATATCTACAACATCTTTTATACTAACCACTATATTGTTTCCTTCATAGTCTGATCACTTATTTATACGAGTCCTTCAAGGCATACTTGAACAAAACGCTTTTGCATTATTTTACATCTTTTGGCTAATTTCAATTTTGTTTCCTTTAATTCCTGCAAGCCAGGAAAATAATTCGCCATTTATGTTTTGGAGAGTTGTATTAACATCTTTCCGCTTTGCCCGCTGCTACCATCAGTTACAGGTGTTTCAAATAGATTTTTAAGATACAATACTAAGTAATGGAATGGAACAAGAAGTCTAAAAGTACAAAGCCGGAGGCCATTACTGGATTAAACCGTGAAGGGGCATCTATGAAAAGAGCAGATAATGATATTGGAAGAATTCAAAAGCTGGTTGGAGGAATTACTTTAAGCAACCTCAAATATGTAGATTACTATGTTGGAAGGCATCTGGGGATATTTATTCCCAGTGTGGGCTTTTGTGAG
>JAQUUV010000094.1 GCA_028693695.1 Syntrophomonas sp. | reverse complement strand
CCACGCCGACATTCTCCTTCTATTTGCTCAACCTCTAGCTGGTTAAAAACCTTATGATATTCATAGACAGTGCAAACTTCCGGGTGTCCGGGATCTGTTTTATGGATTCTGGCTGGGTCAGTTACGGCGTCCATTACTTTTTTTCTTAGCTCCTGGGAGTCATCGCTTAAGTAGATGGCATTGTTAAGGCTCTTGCTCATTTTGGCTTTGCCATCCAAGCCTACCAATCGCGGTACTGCCCCCAACAGTATATCGGGTTCAACCAGCACCGGACGGTACAGATCGTTGAAACGTCTAACGATTTTACGAGTAAATTCCACGTGCGGAATCTGGTCTTCACCGGCTGGAACCAGGTGAGCCTTAAAAATACTGATATCGGCGGCCTGGCTGACCGGATATCCAAGGAAACCGTAGGTCATATCGCTGAAACCGTGTTGCTGCGCCTCAGACTTTACCGTGGGGTTATGTCTTAAGACGTTGACTGTAGTAAACATGGAAAAATACATGGTGAGTTCATGAATCTCTGGGATCATGCTCTGGACAAAAATGGTGGATATTTCTGGATTGAGTCCTGCAGCCAGGTAGTCCTCGGCAATTTGAAAAGTATCCCGGCTCAAATTCTCGGGATTCTCAAAATTAGTGGTTAGAGCCTGGACATCGGCAATGATAATATAACTGTCGTATTCTTCCTGCAGTTTAACTCGGTTGGCTAGACTGCCTACATAGTGGCCTAGATGCAGCTTGCCAGTGGGTCTGTCGCCAGTAAGAATCCTTTTCCTGTTTGCCATCCCATGTTCCTCCTGCTTCTATAATATAATCATGCTATTATTTTTTATTTGCAATCAACCTTTAAATTATCACTATAAGCAATAAATTTCAAGCCCCTGACGTACCCAGAGGTTTTTTGAGGTATATAGTAAAGTTGTCTAATTGACACAAATCGGCAAAAAATAGAATATATAATTATAAGCCAAGTTAAGACTACCTGCGCATGGCCTTAACAACTACCGCTGGGCGTTCTGCTTAACTTGCTGGCATTTAAAATAGAGACTTAAAAATCTTAATCTATTTATTGACATGCAGAAGGAATATGCTACAATTCTACATGTATGTTTTAGACTAGTGAAGGGAGGTTTGGGAGAACTTTATTAATTAAAGGAGGTTGACATTATTGCAGGCTTTAGGGCGACATGTCCTAGCAGAGGTTTACGGATGTCGATTTGAAGCATTGAATGATATTCAAAAGGTTGAGGATATCATGGTGAATGCGGCTTTGGAGGCTGGAGCTGAAGTTAGGGAAGTGGTTTTCCACAAGTTTAGCCCACAAGGGGTTAGTGGAGTTGTTGTTATTTCTGAGTCTCACCTTGCGATTCATACCTGGCCGGAATTAGGATACGCAGCAGTGGATGTATTTACCTGTGGCGAAAAAGTTAATCCATGGGATGCATGTAATTATGTGGCGGAAGCTTTTGGGGCTGAATATGTAAATGCACAGGAAATTAAAAGGGGATTAATGGTGGAACAGGAAGAACGCAGGGTGGTAAATATTTAGGAGGGATACTATTTTAGTAGACCGAAGTAGTAGAAAAGAGAATAATAAATTTAGCTAGGGCCTTATTTGTTAGAGTACTGACAAGTAGGGCTTTTTCCTTGGGGAAAAAATGAATAAGCTTAAGGTTTATTATGAATTATTATGTTATTATAGCGTCGATTCATGTATTATATAAAAGCAGCACTTATAAAATATATCTATGGTGCATGAAAAAGACTTAGGGACTATCAAGGAATAAATAAGGCATAATACTCCGAGGATTTTTTTTGCTAAACAAGGCGTCACTCTTCGGGTACCACTGATGCATCCTTGCGGATACCAATAAGGTTGCTAGCGGTCCAATAATGTTGCAAAGCGCAGTCATACTGGACTATTAAGAGCAGGTTGTTAGTTTTACTAAGGAGGACTTAATTAAATGGAATTTATATTTACCAGGGAGATAAAAGCAGATTTATTGGATGTTGACAATTTGTTTAAAAGCAGCTTATCACCTTGGTGGGATGAGATAGATGGTTATGCACGTAAAATGGATGGGGATTTAAGCTTTCAATTGTTGCCAGCCATGGTTATTAGTGCTTACCGCTGTCTGGGACTGGAAAATAAATTATCCATACAAATGGCGAATCTTTATAAAACCATAAATTTTGCTAATAAAATTCACGTAATGGTCAAAGATGAAGAGGAGGGGCAGGAACACAACCAGGAATTACAGTTTACCATTTTAATTGGGGATTATATTTTTGGCAAAGTGTTTAGTCTGCTGCTGGAAACCCGGGCGGACAAGCTTCTAGATAGCTTTGCGGCTATGATTTGCGAGATCAATGAAGGATTGATTGTTAAATATAAACTAAATAGAAACCTACAGGAAGTATTGGCTAGAACTAGAGCGCCCCTATATAAAAATGCTTTTAAAAGTGCTGGTGAATTAGCGGGATTGGCCCCTGAAATAACTGGGATTTACGGAGAGTTAGGGTATAACTTGGGTATGGCCTTGGAGTTAGTGTACGTTCATGAGCAAAAACAGGATGCAGGTGACTATTTTATTAAAGCTGAGCAACTGCTACAGAGTTTGAGCCGGCACATTATCGGAATGGAACCTGTGTTTCAGAAACTGGTTCAGGAGATGGGCCAGGAAATAGGAGGCAGCACTGATGGCTTATAAAGATTTACATGAATTTGTTAAGCTTCTAGAAGATAAGGGAGAGTTACTGAGAATTAAGACTTTGGTTGACCCAGAGCTGGAAATAACGGAGATTACTGATAGAGTCAGTAAGGCTTATGGTCCGGCTTTGCTTTTTGAAAATGTAAAAGGTTCTGATATGCCGGTTTTAATCAATGCTTATGGCAGCCCGGAGCGCATGGCTTTGAGCCTCCAGGTTGGAAAACTGGATGATATTGGGGATGAAATCACGGGACTTTTGCAATTGGCTGATAATGTACCTGATTCTTTACTGGGTAAGGTAAAAATGCTCCCGATTTTAGCCCAACTGTCCTCCTTTTTTCCTAAAACCGTTAAAAGTGGGTCATGCCAGGAGGTAGTATCTATGGAACCATCCCTGGATAAACTCCCTATACTCAAGTGCTGGCCCGATGATGCGGGAAAATTTATTACCCTGCCCCAGGTTTATACTCGCGATCCTCGCAATGGCAAAAGAAACGTGGGTATGTATCGCTTGCAGGTTTATGACCAAAAAACGACCGGGATGCATTGGCACATTCATCATGATGGGGCGGAAAATTATCGCTTAAATAAAGAAGCGGGCAATTCCCAGGTGGAAGTTGCTGTGGCTCTGGGGGGAGACCCGGCGATTGCTTATGCAGCTACAGCACCCCTGCCCAAGGAGATAGATGAACTCATTTTTGCTGGATTTCTACGCAAAAAGCCGGTGGAACTGGTTAAATGTAAAACGATAAATATGGAGGTTCCGGCTGATGCTGAAATCGTCCTGGAAGGCTACATTGATCTGGAAGAGAGCCGTATAGAAGGACCTTTCGGGGATCATACCGGTTATTATTCTCTTCCTGGTGAATACCCGGTATTTCATATCAAATGTATAACCCACCGGAAGGACGCCATTTATCCGACTACGATTGTGGGTAAACCTCCCCAGGAGGATTGTTACCTGGCACTAGCGAGCGAGCGAATTTTTCTGCCTCTTTTGAAAATGCAGATGTCCGAAGTTGTAGATATGCACATGCCCATGGAAGGGGTTTTTCACAACTGCGTGTTTATATCTATCAAAAAGGCCTATCCAGGTCATGCGCGAAAAATTATGAATGCTGTATGGGGTATGGGCCAGATGATGTTTTCCAAATTTATTGTGGTGGTTGATAAGGATGTTAATGTGCAAAATTTATCTGAGGTTTTGTGGAAGGTATTTAATAACGCAGATCCTAAAAGAGACACTATGATTGTAGAGGGACCACTGGATGTTCTGGATCATTCGGCACCCTTACCCCTATTCGGTTCTAAGATGGGTATAGATGCAACTAAAAAATGGGCTGGTGAAGGGCACCTGCGTGAATGGCCCGAAGACATAAAAATGAGTAAAGAAATTATCGATTTGGTGAATACTAAGTGGAGTGAATATGGCCTTGACTAAAATGAAAAAGTTTCTTTCTATGGTTGACTTTGGGCATAGCCTGTTTGGCTTACCCTTTGCTTACTTGGGAGCATTCCTGGCGATTAAAGGAATGCCGACCGTACTGCAGTTGCTATGGATTACCGTAGCTATGGTCAGCGCTCGCTCAGCGGCTTTATGTCTTAACCGTTTAATAGACCGAAAGATTGACCGGGCCAACCCGCGTACTGCTGGATGGGTTATGGCGGCGGGCCAACTTCCGGTAATAGGTGTTTGGTTGCTGGTGTTGGTTTTTTTTGTGCTGCTATTTTATGCGGCCGGGCAGCTTAATCCATTATGTGTGAAACTAGCCCCATTGGCAGTTATCGTGCTGTGGGTTTATTCCTATACCAAGAAGTTTACCTGGTGGTGTCATCTGCTGCTGGGAATGGCGGTGGGTATTGGACCAGTGGGTGGTTGGATCGCGATAAGCGGACGCTTTGATTGGCAGCCTTTAGTTCTATGGTTGGCGGTAGCCTGTTGGATAGCCGGGTTCGATGCCATGTATGCCTGTCAGGATATAGAATTTGACCGTGCTAACCATCTTTATTCCATACCGGCACGTTTTGGGGAAGCTGGAGCCTTATTATTTTCGGCAGTATTTCATTTTTTTACAGTGGTCTTTCTTATTTTAAATGGGATAGTTCTAAATTTGGGATTATGGTACTACCTGGGAGTTATATTTACGGCCCTTATCCTTCTCTATGAACATATAATCGTACGTCCCGGTGATCTGAGCAGGGTGAACTTTGCCTCATTTAAAATTAACCATTTTGTCGGCCTGATTATTATGCTTATGGCACTGGTGGATATTTTTGCCTAAAGGATAAGAAAAGGTGGATGATAAAGCCTCTTGCAAGTGAATTTTATCACAGGACTTATAGAAGGGTGATGCTTTTGTCCAGGTATATCGTAGCCATAACTGGCGCCAGTGGAGTTATATACGGTTTGAAACTGATCACCGAGTTGCTGCAAAGAGATCATGAAGTGCATCTGGTGGTGAGTGAACCAGCTGCTCTGGTACTGGCTCAGGAAATGGGATGGCATAGTGTAAAACCTTTAGAAACTACCCTGCGAGACTATTTGCCGGTTGGAAAGCTGTACTTTTATCAAAACAGCGACATAGGCGCCAGGATAGCCAGCGGATCTTTTGTTACTGAAGCTATGCTTATTATGCCATGTACTATGTCTACCCTGGCATCAGTGGCTAATGGTATGTCCAATAATTTAATTGAACGGGCTGCAGATGTCATGCTAAAAGAAAAGAGAACGCTCATATTGGTGCCTCGTGAGACGCCTCTGAGTTCGGTGCATTTGCGGAATATGTTGAGTTTAGCTGATATGGGAGTTTCCATAGTCCCAGCCATGCCCGCCTTTTACCACCGACCGGATTCGGTTGACGAGATGGTGCTTTTTATGGTGGGTAAAGTACTAGATCTAATGAGAATTCCCCACGACATTTTTCGCAGATATGAAGGAATCCTTGTTGATTAAAAACGTTTTAGTTGGTTTTTTGTAGATGCAACTATATAATTATAAATGATTGTACATAGATAAGGGGAAAGTAATGACGGGTTTTGATTTGTTCACTCCAATAAATAGGGAAATGACCATAGTTGAAGATCGTTTAATTCATAGCATTGATACGGAGTTGCCCGAACTTGAGCAGGCTGCTACCCATTTGGTCAAAGCAGGCGGTAAAAGGCTGAGACCTGCCTTTACACTTTTGGCGGCCAAGCTATTTGCTGATTCCATTGAACCAGTCATTCCTATGGCGGTGGCTTTAGAACTGTTGCATATGGCGACCTTGGTTCATGATGATGTTATAGACAATTCCCGATTACGGCGGGGGCAGCCGACTGTGAAAAATGAATGGGGCAACCGAATTTCAATATACTCCGGAAATTATGTTTTCGCTAAATCATTATGTTTGGTGGCGGAATACCAGCGGAGTGATCTATTAAAAGTCTTGGCTGATGCGAGTATGCAGATTTGTGAAGGTGAAATCAAGCAGATGCTTAGTTGCTATAATATCCATCAGGGCATGAAGGATTACATGCGCCGAATAGAGAGGAAAACCGCTTTGTTGATTTCAGTGAGTTGCCAGTTGGGAGCTATGATTAGTAACGCTTCGGAAGCTGAAATTATGGCTTTAAAAAGGTATGGATATTATTTAGGCATGGCCTTTCAAATTACGGATGATATTTTAGATTTTATTGCCGATGAAGAAATTATCGGAAAACCAGTGGGCAGCGACATTAGGCAGGGAGTGATTACTCTGCCGGCAATTTATGCATTGAAGTATGGCAGTCAAAGGGAGCAACTGGGGAAGTTGCTGTCATCACCAGAATTATGTGCTAAAGAGGCTGAAGAGATTATTAGCCTGATTACAGAAACCGATGGTATGGATTATGCTTATCATGCTAGTAATAAATTTGCCGATAAAGCCAGACAGCAGTTAGATTTATTACCTGATGTGCCGGTAAAAAGTTCCTTGTATGATATAGCCTCTTTTATATCCGGAAGGGAATACTAGGGGAGAGTCATGAAATAAATGTTTCAACTACGTGCCTGTTTGATACAGTTATTTCGTTACTAGACCTAAGGTCGGGAGGAAATTTGATTGGCATTTAAAAAACTATCTGCCGATGAAAGGCAAACCGTAATTGAGCATTTTGAGGAATTAAGAAAATCAATAATTATTAGTGTAGTAGCAATATTGATTGCTGCTTTGGCTTGCTTTAATTATAACGAACAATTGCTGAACATAGTTACCCTGCCATTGCGCTCCATAAACCAGCGTTTAATAGTGACGGGCGTTACCGAAGCATTCTTTGTTAAGCTGCAGATATCTATTTTGGCCGGGTTCGTTATTGCTTTCCCCATAGTATCCTGGTCTATATGGCGATTTATTAAGCCCGCCCTTTATCCCCATGAAAGAAAATACATCTATATATTATTTCCCATAACCCTTATCCTTTTTGCGACTGGAGTACTATTCTCTTACTTTGGCATCTTGCCCCTAGTTTTAAAGTTCTTTGTTTATATAGCCGGAGAGAACCTGGAAACCATGTTTAAGGTTGACCAGTATGTTTCTTTTGTAATGTCATTTTCAATTCCTTTTGGTCTGGTTTTTGAACTTCCGGTTATTACCTTTTTTCTGACCAAAATTGGGGTGGTTAAGCCAGAGACGCTATCCAAAAACAGGAAATACGCTATATTGATCATTGTTATTGCGGCGGGAGCTCTTACGCCAGGGCCTGATCCAATCAGTCAGATAATGATGGCAGTACCGGTGTATTTTTTATTCGAAGTAAGTATTATAGTAGCCAAATGGGCCAAACCCGGCCGTAATAGAAAAGAGGAAGAGCAGCCAGAAAAACCTAAGGCAGGGAAGGAATAAACGGACAAGGTCACATTCTTTACAAAGACCGTACTTTTTGTCATAATAAATGTGGAGATATATCTCCGAGAGTAAGTCATTTTTAGTTGATAAATATTGTCCAAGCCTTCTGGCTTAACTTGAAGGAGGGAATAATTTGTTTGGATTTATTGGCAACTTTGGCCCTTGGGAACTGGGATTAATTCTGGTGATCGTGTTGGTTATTTTTGGTCCAGGGAAATTGCCTAAAGTAGGGGAGTCTCTAGGGAAAGCCATGCAGAGCTT
>JAQUUV010000093.1 GCA_028693695.1 Syntrophomonas sp. | reverse complement strand
CTGGTGGCCTCATCCAGAATTAATATGGAAGGATTCCCGCTTAAAGCCCGGGCGATTTCCAGGCGCTGCTTCTGTCCGCCGCTGAAATTGCTGCCGCCCTCGCTTACCACATGGTCGTAGCCCGTGTCTCTTATAGCAATATCATCATGGATACAAGCGTCTTTGGCCGCCCGAATAATATTAAACTCCGATATGGTGCTATCCCACATAGTGAGGTTTTCCTTAATTGTGCCATCAAACATAGTGATATCCTGATCGACTACTGCCATGGAATTAAGAATCACACTACGGGGCCAGTTTTCTCTGCGCTTGCCATCAAAGAGTATTTCACCGGACCAGGGTTGGCTGATTCCGGAAATCAACCTGGCAACAGTACTTTTTCCGCTGCCGGAACCTCCTACCAGAGCTACCCGTGAGCCTGGCTTGAGGGTTAGATTGAAGTTTTCTATAAGCGGTGGATCCCAGGGGTTATAACCAAAAGACAAATCTTTTACTTCTATATAGCCTTCCAACTTCTTATAGGCATCCTCTTCACTTTCCAGGGTTACTTCGCTGCCGCTCATATTAACATCCAGACTGTAATTGAATACATCTTCCAAACGGTTAATATCACCTTGTATCTGTTTTATCCTCATGCCCATTTGGGTCAGTCCGTTAATCGGAATCATAAAGCTGGCCAGGAGGGCTTGAAAAGCAATTAACGAACCAATGGTCAGGTTGCCGCTGATGATGGTAAGTCCTCCGACAAATAATATAATCACATTGGCAAACTCCGATAGAAAAGTGGGTAGCTGCAACAAAACCTGGGTGGTTTTGCCCAGATTCTGTTCAGAATTAATTCCTTTGGCATAATAGCCGGACCATTTGGAAAAAAACTCTGATTCAGAGGCCGAGGCCTTCAAGGTTTCGATAATATATAGACCAGAAACGCCAAAACCGAGTGCTTTACCTTTTTCCTGCAGCATCTTTTTATTCAGAACCTCTAACTTTTTGGATGAATAAAGCAAGTAAGCAATGTTTATAAGAGCTACGATTAATGAAATAAAAGTTAACAGTAAACTATATTGCAGCATAACAATAAAATAAAAGCCGATGGTTAATAGACCAATGGCTATTTGGGCCATTTCTCGGGATAGAAAAATGGCTACTTGATCATTGCTCTGCATGCGGTTGGCTATATCTCCAGCCGAACGTTGCTGGAAGAATTGTACCGGTAACCGAAATATATGCCAGAAGAATTTACCGGCATTGCTTACTGCCGTCTTGGTTTCCATCTTTAGCAAATAATGCTGCTGAAACCCGGTTAATAATGCCTGTAGTATTACCACTGCCCCCATGGCCCATAACAATGGTTTTAGCCACTCGCTCTTGCCGCCCAGCAAAATATCGTCAATAAAAATCTTGCTAAAGGCTGGAACCATTAAACCCGGTATTACCATCAGCAGTCCAATTAAAATCAGGTAAACGAGTGCTATCTTGGAACCGGATAACCAGTTCTTCAAAGAATCAAAAAAACTATTCTGCTTTCCTCTGGGTTCATAGTCAGGACCTGGTTCAAAGGTTAGTACGATTCCGGTAAAAGCCAGGTCGAACTCTTCTTCAGAAAGGGCCCGGGGACCACCGCCCGGGTCATTAATAAAAACCTGGCCTTTGGTAAAACCCTCCAAAACCACGAAGTGATTAAAATTCCAGTGAATAATAACCGGCATCGCCATTTTCTTCAAATCCTCCGGGTCTTTGCGAAATCCTTTGGCGATAAGACCGTGTCTGCCTGCTGCCTTTACGATATTGCTGGCCTTAACCCCATCACGGGTAACACCACAATCAACCCTGAGCTGCTCAAGGGGCAGAAATATTTTATAATAAGCACAAATCATAGCCAATGATGCGGCACCACACTCCACCGCTTCCATTTGTAATATGGAGGGGACTTTTTTTCGTTGTTGTTTGCCCTGCAAAGTTATCACCTCGAAATCATCAAAATCCAGTCATAATATTAGATAGGCAGATGCTCTTTAATATAGGGTAAGACCATACTGATGGGTCTTTTTTGGTTAACCTTGACTTCGCCTATACAGAATGTCCCTCCATCTATGCCAATCGGTGGTCCTTGAGGGGAGGACCATTTATAACCACTGCGGGTACTACTGTCCATAACCAATTTGACTTTTACCTCGAGAGAAGCACCTTGGGCGGACAACTGTTTAACTAGTTCGGTATTACCGAGGGTAAGCATCATACCCTGGGCACTGGTGGGATATTCTGAAACAGATACCACGTTCCCCAACATAAAACCATTTTCCTCTTTCTTAACGGTACTGGGGGATACATTTACTTCCATACCGGGCTTAATTTTCTTGCCGTTTCCTACGGGAACATAAATAACGGCTTCCAGGGAATCAGTTTGGGTTTTTTCTTCAGCAATCGTGCATACAACGCTGCCGGCCTTAACGATATCTCCTTTTTTCACCTGCATTTCCAAGACACGACCAGAGACATTAGCTATAATATCGCCGTTATTCAATAAATCACGCTGCATTTTAGCAATGTTATTTTGTAAATCTATTATAGAAACAGCAATGGTATCTTTTAGCCACTGTTTTTGGGCTCTCAAATTTGCTTCCACCTGATTGAGCTGGGCTTGAGACATGGCATTCAAATTCTGGCGTTGGCTATTGTAGGCTGCTTCATTAATCCGGAACTCACTTTCCGCATTATTCAATTCATTCTGGGAGACGGCCCCATTTTCGTATAGAGCTTTATAGTTGTTATATTTCTCCAAGCTATCTTCGTATTTAATCCGAGTCTGTTCCAAAGCATATTTGGATTGATCACTCTGGGTATAAGAGCTAACCCTTTGCGCTGTAAGGTTGGCTATGGCATTCTCATAGTCTGCAAATATTTCGCCAATTTTTCCATATATATTAAAGTTAAGCTTGCTGTTGTTCATCTGGAGATTCTCCAGGTCAATCGACTGAGCAGCCGCCAGGTCTTCTTTGTATTGATTGATTTTTTCGATAAGTTCAGTCTGCTCTATCCGAGCTATTACCTGGCCTTTTTCCACATAATCACCATCATGAACACTGATATCGGTTATTTGACCATCGGCACGATGAATTACCCCATTTATGCCGCCACTGGAGATAATAATGCCAGTTCCCGCGGCCTTGTCAGCTATGCTGCCTAAAAAACCCCATGTAAGTCCGGCACAGATTAATAAAGCTACAGCAATTAAGGATACCCAACCTATGGGTGAGACTATTGTTAAGCGCTGATCCAATTCTTCTGGAGAGGATAAACGATCCAGGGCTATTTTTCTATAAATGTTGTTTTGTGACATATACTTAGTCCTTCCCTTAATAGTTAATCATGTTTTAATCAACATACTGAAACTTACCATCGACAACCATCTTTTTATAAAGTTCCCGGCCCTCAATTTCGCCGTATTCATTAAAGCCAATTTGCCCTGACACGGTTTGCCATGGCTGCATATCCCGCAAATAATTAGCTAGTACGGCGGGAGAATAACTGTTGGTTTCCTTTATAGCGTGGGCAATAAGCTGCAGGGCTTCATATCCTTGTATAGCCCATACATCCGGTTCGGAATTAAACTTCTGCCGATATTTATTGGTAAACTGTGCTAAATCAGGGCTTTGAGCATTGGGACTGTAAGTAGTAGCAATCACAACTCCCTCGGCATCCTTTCCCAGTAATTCAATAAAATTGCCTAAATCCAGACCGTCAGCGGATATAATGCCGGCCGTCTGATTCAGGGCTCTTAATGCGCTTATGTATTTTCCGCCTTCCGGCATATTGAGAGCCAATAATATAGCATCGAACTCCAACGCCGACCACTTATCGTAGGCGTTTTTAAACTGTTCCTTGGTTACCAGACCGGAAACTCTATCAACAATATCGATGCCGTTGGCCTGCGCCTCCTTTTCGATAGCATCCGCCAGGTTTTTGCCATAAGAACTCTCTTCGTAACAGATCACAATATTTTTGTAGCCTTTAGTTACAGCATAAGCGCACATTTCCTTGGCAACCTTATTATCATTGGTGATGCTCTGAAAAACGTATTTATAACCTTTTTCGGTTAACTCCGGGTTAGATACTGTGGGAACCAGGGTCAACATACCCGATTCTTCGTAGATGGTCGATACAGGGATGCAGATATCGGAAAACCAATGTCCAATTACTGCCAACATATTTGTATTGTCGCTAAATTTCTGGGCTACATCAACCGCCGTTCTAAAATCATCCTTGTCATCAACTATTTCTAGCTTAAACTGTTTTCCGTTGACACCTTCGCGGTTGATATCCTCTAATGCCAGCTCTACTCCTTTTAGGAAGTTGGTGTTTTTTTGGGCAAATTCGAGGGGAACAGGCACTCCGATAATAATGCTGTTTCCCTTGCCCGCATTTTTCACCCTTTGGGCTGCCAGGTCATTACTTACGCATCCAGATAACAGCCCTAGCGAAACCAGACCCATAACAAGAATTTTTGCAAACCGATTCATTTTAATCACCTTAATTCCCTATAAATATTTGCCATAAGTGTCTTACATTAAGCACTTTCTGATATTTTCTTCTGGGCTGGATCAAACCGGGTAGAGTAAATAAATACCAGCAACAGAATCAACATCAGCAAGGAAATTAAGCCCACCCCCATTCTCATTCCTAATGTTAAAGCAACACCGAAAATAATTGGCCCGGCCATTCTGCTGCCATTGACCATTATACTGAACATAGCAATACCTTTATTGATCTCCAGCTCTCTAATACCTTTTAGATTCAAGAAATAAGTAGTTTTTAATGAGACACCAAAACTCTCGGCAATGCCCAATATAATAATTGTAGCAAAAGCTGCCTCTATAGTGCCGAATAATATGAAGTTGGTCAAAGCAAAAATAACGAAGGCCATAGACATGATCAACCCTTGGGTACTGCTGAGTTTATTAGCAATATATTTGGTTAAAACGGGTCCCATATAGATGATAACCAGACCGTTCAATAGAAAGCCACGGCTTATGTCGCTCTGGGAGAGCTCATTGCTGGATGAAAACAAAGGGAAGTAGTAATCTAAAAACGCACAACTAATGAAGTAGGGTATAAATATACATATAAGAAAGAGGACGGTTTTTTTATACGCGATAAATTTGATCAGCTTTTCCATTATGGAACTATCATTAGGTTCCCGCTGTGCGATTTCGAACTCGGTCATTAACCGTAGAACAAATATCGAGGGGATAATAACCATTATGGCTGCTATATAAAAGATGGCTGCATAGCCAATTCTATCGGCGAGCATACCGCCTATTACCAGTCCACAGTTCAATCCGGCTAAAGACCCGGCACTATATTCTGCGATGGCCAAGTTGTTTTTAGGCAGCGAAACCACCAAACTGCGTATAGACATCAAAATAAAACCTAAACCCAACCCGGCTATCCCCCGGGAGAGAATAAATGGAAGGGCACTAACACTAAGCCCCGACAACAGATTACCAACTGCCAGCAAGGCTGCGCCCCAATATATGATGGTCCGCCAGCCTTGCCGGTTAATTGCCCACCCAGCCAGGATTATGGCCAGAATCCCTCCCAGCATTTCAGCTGACAGCGGCAAACCCAGTACTACGTCTTGGGGCAGCCCCAAAAGAGGTTCATAATAATCTTTCATTACAATGGGAACAAAGGTTAGGGACATACACGCCCCCATATTAACAAAGTAAGTCAGGCTTCTTACCAGACCATGACTGGCTCTAATGGCTGCTTCTCCTGACATTTGGCTGGTATTAGTCGGGCCTCTGGTCATGAGGGTTACCGCCAGCAAGGTAAGTTCGATCATAAAAAGTATCGATATAACCAGCACGGTTAACATATCCAGCAGAGTTTTAAACATTTGTTGCTCAATGTAGGTGTTGGAGACGGTAGCATTAACCTTGGTTAAGGGCAGACCATTTTCCTCGGTTGGAATCAAGTGCAGATCTTGTATCTGGGGCAAACTCTCTTTGATTGAGTCTATGTATTCATCCACGCCGGTAACATTTTGTAAACTGAGACCTTTATCGTAGATACTATTAATGTTTTTAGCTACGATATTTTGAATAAAAGTTTTGCTGGTATCTGCCATTTCTATATAGGCATTTTTAAAAAGCATATAATTTATGCCGCTATAAACGAGTTGGGCTGACCCCAGTAATATGATGAAGGCTATAAGAATCCTCTTTTTATTAATTGATTTATCATGAAAGATGAATTGAGTTTTGAAGAAAATGAAGGCTAATAATATTAGGACTATGAGAGCAATCCCCATTAGATAGGCAGCTAATCGCATGGTAAATGGACTGTTTATCTGCATAAAATCATCATGGGGAAAAACCATAACCAGGTTGGCGATGTGCTCTCCATGGCTGTCATTAATGCGAATAAACACATGAGCCGCTTCTTCATAAAATTGGTAGCTTGGCTTTTCGTTTACAGTACCCTGCTGAAACATTGCGGCTTCCATCAATTCATCCGGCAGTTTGGTATCTCTGACAAAACCATTTAAATCATATAAAACTTCTCCCTGCGTAGTTACAATTTTAACCTGTTCTACTTCATCAATAACCTCTTTTAATTCATTCAGGGTTTCATGCATGCCATAAAAATTATTGATTGGTTTTCCATAATGAAGTGCGTACTCTATTTTTCTTGCAATTTCGTTTCCGGCCACTGAATAGGTGCTTACTAGAGAATTATTATAATTTTGGGCAAAGGTCATATAGTTTACGAACCCCGTAAATGACATAATTACAAGTAAAAGGCCAAATGCCATGATTAATATATTTCGCCGTGCCCCGCGGAGATCTGCTGTGTATTGTGTTTCTTTTTCCAATTAACAATACCTCATTTTTTGTACTATCAGAAAGTATAACTTTTTAGGTGAATAGTATAAGTGCAACCACGACTTCCGCTGTCGCCAGAGGCTAGGCGCAAGCCGGGTTTTCTTTACTCCTGTATCGAAAAATACTTCAATTACGGATGGTATTCAAGCTGATCACTATTTTTAATAATAAGTCTGGGTTTAAGCTCTTAATAGCATTTTTCCATAGTCAAGAGCACTTTGATAATTAAGGAAAAAAAGAGGGCAAAAGATGCATACAGCAATTTTCTTATTCACTTTGATAAGTACAGGTTTTAGGATATAAAAATGGTAGAATTTCTTGTATTATGAATTAATTATACCTTATATGTGCAGAAAAAGAAGGTAAAGGTTAAAAGATATCGAATTGTATATAATATAGGACCTTACTTTTTATTTCCAATAGTCATGATACACAAGTGGTCAAACTATTTTAACTTTTCATTGACATTTAGCGTGGGGGTATGGAGGTTTTGAAAAGGGTAGCTATGCTTACTCAACCAGAGGAAACGTCATTGGTTTCACAAACCGGTGATGATGGTGAATTTGCGGATATTTACAACTATTATTTTCCGCGGATCTATAACTATGTGCATTATCGGGTAGAAGATTTTCACACTGCGGATGATTTAGTCAGTCAGATCTTTGAAAAGCTTTTCTCCAAACTGCAGTATTACCAGTTGGAAAAAGCAGCATTTTCTGCCTGGCTTTTTAGTATTGCTCGTAATACCATAACTGATTATTATCGCACTCAGAAGCGGACACAAGGTACTTCTCTCGAGATAACTGCTGATCTTGCAGATCCAAATCCAGAGCCAGTTGATCTGGTTATTCTTAATGAAACGCAGCAACACCTGCAAAAGGCCTTAGTTAATTTAAACCAACGCGAGCGGGATATTATCGCCTTGAAGTTTTGGAGCGACTCCTCCAACAAAGAGATCGCCAGATTTAT
>JAQUUV010000092.1:3932-7926 GCA_028693695.1 Syntrophomonas sp. | reverse complement strand
TGCGCATAATCCATTAACTACGAAACTTGAATTACTGAAAACAAAAGCCAGTGGAAAAGTCCGCTAGTTACAGCTGGACTTTTCACCGGCTATTTTTCAAAATATTATTTTACAGCATCTGGTATAAACAAGGACTGCCCGTATTTATCCTTGCCAAACTCAGCGATCATTTTCTGTATCTTTTCGGAGGTAATCCAATCAACAAACTTCATGGCTCCATCATAATCAACATTAGCAAACTTGGCCTTATTAACTGCGATAACTCCATAAGGATTGAGTAATGGTGCATCCTTCTCCACTAGAATCTCCAGCTTATATTTATCCCTCAGGGCCAGGTAGGTTGCCCTATCAATTAAGGTATATCCCTTCATTTCATCGGTCATGCGGAAGGTATCCCCCATGCCTTTGCCTACGTTTTTATACCAGTCGCCCGCTGGTGTAATTCCCGCTTTTTTCCACAGGCCCAATTCTTTGGTGTTGGTGCCCGACTTATCACCGCGGGAAAGGAAGGTTGCTTTGGCCTGAGATATTTTAGTTAATGCTTTAGTTGCATCGGTCTCGCCCTTGATTTTGGCAGGATCGTTAGCTGGCCCAATAATAACAAAGTCGTTATGCATAACATCCTTGCGATTAACCCCGAAGCCATCGGCCACGAACTTGTCCTCGGCTGCCCGGGAATGAACCAGAAGTACATCAACATCGCCTTTGGCTCCCATTTCCATAGCTTGTCCGGAGCCAACTGCAATAACATTAAGGGTGTAGCCGGTATCTTTTTTAAACTCGGGAACTAAGACATCTAACAGTCCGGAGTCTTGAGTACTAGTGGTGGTTGCCATCTTTAGTATTTTTTCCGTTGCCGGGGCGGGCTCTGGAGTTTTGGCAGCTTCTTTGGAAGCACAGCCGGCCAGACTGACGAATGCAAATAATAACATAAGTATTAGGGCTAAGCTTTTCTTTTTCATTTTTATCCGATCCTCCTTGATAAATTCTAGAATTTCAGTTACTACCAACAATAATATTTCCCTTAGCAGATTGATTGGCCTAAAAAAACAGGCCACAACTGTAAAGGCAATCAAGACCCATTAGATTTCTCTATGGCATCTCTCCTTTCCTCAATGGGAGGCATAACCGTTTCCAGCTACACCCTAGCGGTTCATATCTCATAGTCATGCGAACATTAGCAATATGAACTCGGAGACCATTATTGTATTTTATATTACTATGTTATACAAAATACAAGTTTTTAACAAGGTTCATCTGAAATATAGAGTGGATTAGATAGGCAAAAAACATTTGGCTTACAAGGTAACTCCTTGGTATAAGATAGATATATAAGCAATAGATAAATTGAAAAAGGAGTTGAAGACATGGCGGTTATTAATATCAGGGGAACGGATTTTTATTACCAACACCGTGCTGGCGATAAACTACCGGGTAGCTTGCTATTTATTCACGGTAGCGGAGGCAGTCACGAGATGTGGTCCCATCAGATGAATCTGGGTATTAACAGCATTGTGCTGGACTTGCCTGGGCACGGCCAATCCGGGGGTAATGCTGAAACCAGCATTTCCGAGTGTGCTGCCAGAGTGGCAGATTTCCTATTAGAGATTCAACTCCCCCGCCCCATTTACCTGGTGGGGCACTCAATGGGAGCCGCCATCGCGATTACCTGTGCTCTTAATCATCCCGAAGGGCTGGGCGGAATCATTCTTATTGGAGCTGGACAGCGCATGAAGGTAATGCCGACCCTACTTGATGCTTTGAGACAGGGCCAGAATGATCCCGGCTTCATTCGCATGGCTTTTTCTCCTCAAACTTCGTCTGCGATAGTAGATGAGATGGTAAAGACTTATGCTGCAGTGGCACCCTCTATCCTATATGCAGATTTTAATGCCTGCAATGACTTCGACGTCAGCCAGGAACTGGGTAAAATCAGCTTACCCGCTCTGGTCATAATCGGAGCTGAGGATAAGCTTACCCCCCTTAAACTATCCCAGTATTTATGCAACAATATCAACAATTGCACCTTGGAGATTATTTCCGATGCTGGCCATTTCGTCATGATAGAAAAACCGGAGGAAGTAAACCGGCTAATTAGGGAATTTTTATTATAGGCACAGTGATTTGATCATTACTAACATCCTTTCCGTTTTGAATATTGAATATTTTTTATATTAGCTATTGACAGAACGTTTGTTTGTTTTTAAAATAGCTTATAGAACTTATGTTCTTATTCATCTGTAAGGGAGCGTGCCATTATGTTTGCAGATTTTAGTAAAAAGGAATTTATCCAGACTGCGGTTGGCGCGATGGCTGTGATTATTATCGGCTACCTGGTCATGCTAGGGGTATTGTTGATACTGTAATAAAAACAAGGGCTCCCCTTTGAATTCGTTTCCAGAGGAGCCTTTATGATTTGCTAGGAGGTGCGAGCTAAGTTACCCGGATGGCAGCAGCATGCTCATAAAAGAAAACACAGAATAAAGAAAAGATGACTTGCCAGTTTTGGAGCAAGTCATCTTTTTTTGATTATTTGATTATCCACATAAAGAGCTGTTTAGCCTTTATCGGTTTCCTGCTTGGCCAGGTATTCTCTGATTATCATTCTGACCAGTGCACTGCGCGATATTTGGTTTTTTTTGGCCAATTCCTTTATTTCATCAACTTGTATTTTCGTCAGATAGAACGTCGCATGTTCGAATTGATCTGTTGCCAATTAAATCCCTCCCCTGCCAGGATTTTTTACTATGCCAATTGGATGTATTTTATGCCTAGTATATGTTGGCCGGGGAGATTTTGTTACTTAGGGACTATCAATAATTCTCTTTTAAGTTCAGCGATATTCTCCCTCATTACCCGGCGCCCGGCTCTTATGATCAGAGGCGCATCTTTCATGTCAGTCAGACTAATGTCTGCTACTCCCGGATATAAGAGCATATCCGCAAAAAATTTCTCCTCGGCGTCAGATGTTTCGAAGGTCATAATACTCAAGGTGCGAGAAATGATTTGGGGTATTCCATTTACTTGGGTCTGGTAAGTCTCTTTACCCAGATTTATTGCCAGCGCATAATCCGCACCCATCCATTTGTTGACCATAACCGGGACGATGTCTTTCAGTCCTCCGTCCACCATCTGCATCCCTAGGTAGTTTTTAGGTTGGAAGGTTACCGGAATCGAAATACTGGATCGCACCGCTTCGCTTAAGAGGGCATCCCGGATAATAATAATGTCTTCATCTTCGATGTCCATCTGCTGGTTGGTAAATATAATCTTGCGACCGCTATCTATATCACAGGAAACGATGGCTAGCGGTAACTCTATGTCCATGAGGCTTTTCCCGCAGGTCAGACGGTAAACAAGTTTCTCAATTTTATCCCCCACTATGATGCCGTCTAGTTTATATTTATATGAGGGGATCAGAAGATTCAAGAAATACTTTAGAACGCCCATGATGTTATAATCCAGGTAATCACTGGGCGTCAGCTTAGTAACTACTTCCTCTATTTGATAGGGAGATAGCCCACTGGCATAAAAGGCAGCAATGATACTTCCAGCGCTGGTACCAGATATAAAAGCCGGTTTGATGCCGTTGTCGCTAAGAATTTGCAAGACTCCTATATGGGCCAGTCCTTTTAACCCCCCACCCCCCAGAGCTAATCCCAGGCTTTTCATGGCTGTTCACCTCTTTATGACTTCCCATTTTGACTTAAGGGCTTGACTTACCGGAGACCCGCCCCGGCATATTCTAAATTCAGCGGTTGCACTTTCTAACCATATAATTTGAAACTATCTGGGTGTTCTGGTTGTACTGACTTTTCAATTCCTGCCAGAAAAGCCGATAGTCTTCTACCAGCTCATCCTTCTGGAAATTAACAATTCGTTTCTCCAGTTCTTTTTGCAGCACCAGGATTTCTTCCAGGTTTTTGCGCATACGGTTTTTGTCCGAACGGCTTATAGGCGATTGAATGATGAATAACACCTCCACTTGTTCCTT
>JAQUUV010000092.1:0-3832 GCA_028693695.1 Syntrophomonas sp. | reverse complement strand
TTATAACAAATGCTCGGCCTAAATGGCCGAGCATTGTTAAGGAATCATTCTTTAGCAGTCTACTTCCGGATCCAATTCTCCATAGACAATGACGTCATGCCACTTGCCCAGCTTATCGATGATATCTACATAGACTAACAATTCCATGCAGGTTCCCGGTTCGATAGGGCACCGACCGTCTTCCTCATCATAGCGATGGCGACACGGGCTATGATAATCTTCACAATTGCCCTTGATGTCGTAGTCAAAGTCCCAGTTGCACAGGACAACCTCGGATGAATCGATCTCACTCCTAAATTCTTCGGAAGTCAGGGGCGGGTCAAACTCGCATAGGTCAATGGTTTCCTCATAAATGTTATTGGGCAGCGTGTATACTTGATAGTCAGTATCGGGTGCGGTTCCGACAATAAGAACCAGGATCAAATCAAAGTTAATCGTGATTTTTACCTTGTTGAAGTTCAGGATTTCAGTAGCACTGTTCACCTTAATCTTGAAGTCATCTACTACGCTAACATAGCCTCCAACACTAGCACAGGGTATACATTGGGTAATTTCCAGAACCTTGGCCCCTTTTTCGATGTACTTGGCCTTAATCACCTTTGCCCACAAATCAAGCCTACAACCCTCCGGGTATTCACATTTCAGCATGTTACTTTCCCCTCCTTTTTTCTCTAATATCTTCTGCTGCGTCACCACAACAGATGTAGAAATTTGTTCTTTAAATTTCTAAGATATAGTATGAAAGAAGGTTACATTGTGTGATTACCAGAATAATAAATATCATATTTTTTCCGGCTTCCAGGGCTTGTCACTGAATGGTATCCGAAGCTCTCTCAGGGGGATTACAGGCTGTTCATAAGCATCCGCTTAATCCTCTGACCCAGCTTGGATTCCTCGTCGCCCATGGCGAGCAGGGGCAATGTTTTTTTGCGGGTCTCATTCTGAGGGTTTTCATAGGCGCAAATGAGCAAATCTTTACGAGTGATGGCATCTCGTAATTTTTTCACCAATTCTCGGGCTCCGCTTAGCTCCGAGCTTAGTGCAACATTGCGGTTTTCAGCCTTCTTTATTCCCCGCTGGAGGCTCATCAGATCTCTCTCATAGAGAAATAGCTTGCGGTTCAGCCTTTCGTTGTCGTTCCGTACCCGGTCTATTTCCATTTCCATACCCATTTCCATACCCTGCAAATCATTTTCCTGCTCCCCATTGCTTAATTCCATCTCTTCATTCGCATATAACTTTACTACCTGTTCCCGGGCAGCTAAAATCACGTAGCTTAGAGAATAACTGATTATCAGTTCATTTCCCTGCATTTCTCCGTCCCACTTCAAATCTTGAATTTGGATAATAAAAACCGCATCCTCATCCTGTTCGAGTGATCGGTCAAACTCCCCAAGGGCTACGCGATCTTTTATTATCTCCTGACGACTGATTAGCTGAGTATGCCCCGCATGATCTTCCAGAAGCGCAATTATTTCCAGGTTCATCCGGGCTTCTAAGATTTTACCCTGCCACTCTGCCCGGGGATTTTTTATTTTTACCTTTATGTCTTCCATTCGTTTAAATATTTGATCAGTTCCAAACCGGCTCTCCCGCTGACAGATGCGAGGAGCGGCCAAGCTAGCAACGATTACTGGAGACCACAAACGAATATCCTGTGTCACTTTATCACCTCTTACTCAGATTAAAAGTTTGAATTTAGGGCTATCAAGGAATAATCCTGCACTAGTTTATTTTTTTGATAGTCCCTTAGTATTAAATTTATATGGCTCGCAATTGGCAAGTATGTTACTAAGGTCTCGCGAAATAATTAGTTCCTGGCCTCCATCTTTTAGCTTTCCTTGCCATGGATACTTAGGGAATTTTTGTAACAATTGCAATAACTTTTGAATACTATACACTAGACTTCAATATAAAGGAGGGTTGAATATGAATAGTTGTTGTCAAGGTGGCTGGCAGCGCCATCATAACAGAGACCGCAATCGCTTTCCTAACTTTCAAAGACCATTTGTATTAATTAGCTCAATTCCCCGCAACAGGCAAACCGGTGTTTCTCCGGACATTAAAGCTATTAAGTTAATATTCGGCAGGGATTTTAACAATGATCCGGGCTTGGTTAATGACTCTAACGAGATTGATATGTGGCAAGGAATGAATAAGGTCCCCATTCAGGTTAGCCGTCGCATAGACCAACGTAACGGGCATCTCGTTATTCTAGTTACACCTGTAAATCCGCTGCTTGCTGGAGTAACCTACAAGGTCCGTGTAAAGTCAGTTTTTATAGACAGGCATGGGGCCATCTCCAAGACATGCAGATTAATCGTTTTCACAACGGGATGTAGATAAAACCAAAAACAAGTCAGGGGGAACTCCACGTTCTCTCTGACTTGTATGGCGTATCGAACCCCCAGGTGTATAAACATGATCAGTAATAGAACCTCAGTCTATAAGAAATGGTTGCTACCTTCACCTTCCGGGACTTTCACCCTATAGTCAGCGCCTTTACCGGTCGCACCACAAAAAAAAGCTGCATCTGAGATGCAGCCCTGATTACTTATCGTTTATGCGTTTGCCGAGGCTATTCTAATTTCCGAGTCCTGTTTGTCATATACAAATAATTCTACGGTCTCGGTAAGTACATCTGCGTAACTATAGGAAACCTTCCTTACTACTTTGCGTTCACTTAACCTTACGACGAATATGTTAGGGTATAAGGAATCTAATACCCCTTCCCTCTCTATAATGCGGTTTCTTCCCCGGTTGGCTTTCAGTCTGACTTTGCTCCCTACGAAAAATTCCAGATCTTTTTTTATTTCCGAGATCGCTCTAGGAGAATTCACACTACCACCCTCTTTATTTCAATATGTTCATTATGATACACCATTCAACCTACCCTGTCAACATCAAAACAAATAGTATATAAAAAAACAAAGGTAGTGTCAATAAAATAATGAAGTAAGTTTCTTTTTGTTTTTGTCAAGGGTTATCACAGGTATTAGGGCGCAAAGGCATTGACCAGGCGAGCAACATCCTCTATGCTAAGATTTTCCGGCCGGAGGTTTGATGCGAGTCCTAATTCCCTCAATACGCTTTCAGTTACTCCCTTATCTAGTTTGAAAAAACTGCTGGTGATATTAAGGATGGTCTTTCTTCTTTTTTGAAAAGCAGCTCGAAGCAGATCTCGAAAGACCTCTTCATGGTTTACTAAAACCTTTTTCGCTCCTCGTGGGATTATCTTTAAAACTGAGGAATCTACCTCCGGCTGGGGATAGAAACAATTACGAGAAACATTCATGATATGCTGTACATCCGCATAGTAGGCAGTGGTCAGGGTAAGCCTCCCGTAGTCCTTGTTTCCCGGTGCCGCCAGAAGCCGTTCGCCTACTTCTTTTTGCATTAGGAGGGTAGCAGATTGCATATTGGGGCAATTCTCCAGCAGTTGAAAAAGAATAGGGGTAGTAATGTTATAGGGAATATTAGCACAAACCTGGTAGGAAACCATCTCGTCCAGTTCAAAAGCGCTTTGAATTTCAGCTTCGATGTCCACCTTGAGGACGTCCCGAAATAGGAACTTGACGTTGGTATTTTCGTTTGCCAATTCCTTTAATGCCGCTTCCAAGCTAGTATCTATCTCTATCGCTAAGACTCCACGACTACGAACCGCTAGCTCCTGGGTTAACCCCCCCAGACCCGGTCCAATTTCGACCAGGTATTGTTCTGGCGTAATAGCACAAGAATCAGCAATCTTGGTCAGTACATTCCGATCTAATAGAAAATTCTGCCCCAATCTTTTTTTAGGGAACAGTCCATATTTCTTCATTAAGTTTTTAGT
>JAQUUV010000091.1 GCA_028693695.1 Syntrophomonas sp. | reverse complement strand
ATGCAGATTATTAGAAGTATAGATCCCCCGGCAACCATTGATTACTATATTAAAAATCCCGAGGAATTTTTAGCTGATAGGCTTGTCATTGCCACTTTTATTAATTTTCTCGAGCATAAAGATAAGGATATTATAACCGTCAATGAAAGAGCCTATCAGTTATTTGGGGATGAGAAATTTTTTAAGGGGGCAGATAAAAGCAGAAGTCAGGGGGAAACGGTTTTAAAAAGGCTGGGTCTTAGTTATGCTCATTTAGGGTGTGAGGACACGGTTGAACCTTTCTTCAGCTTTCAAAAAAAGGATTTTCATTTGCTGGAAGCCAAAGATGTGTATATTATTGAAAACAAAGATACTTTCTGGTCTTTCAAACGAAGGATTCTCGATGCTCCGTCAATTATAAAAGCGGATATGTTGGTTTATGGTGAAGGTAAGAAAATCATCAGCAGTTTCAAGTTTATGGCCGAGTACAACATCGACTTCATAAGGGACAAGTTCTATTATTTCGGTGATCTGGATGCGGAGGGAATAAACATTTACTGTGAACTGGTGGACGAATATCCTGATTTCATTATAATGCCCTTTATTGAGGGATATCAGGCCATTTTGGAGATCGGCCTTAACCGGCCGCCAGTTAAGACTCCCAAACAACAGAGGATTAAAACAAAAAACATTGCCCGGTTTATTAAGGCATTCGATAGAACCTGGGCGGTTAAACTGCAGCAGCACCTTGAGGGGGGCTTCTATATACCCCAGGAAGCCTTATCAGCCACTGCCATTAACGAAAGATTTGGGGAAAAGTAAGTATGTATCAGATAAGTGAAACGTCTCCTGAACCCATCTTGCTTCCATATAATGTTAATTTGTCGTATACTATCTTTATTATTAATGCAGCCAAAAAAATTCGGGACAATGAGGCAATTTTTGAAATGCATAAATCCCCTATGAGGAGGGGCAAGGATTAGCTGCTACCATTTATTGGTTAACAAGAATATCATTATTAATTCGTCAATATGAAAGGGTGGTGAGGCTTTGAGAATTGAGAACATTAGGATAAAAAATTATAAAATATTGAAAGATGTATCTCTGAAGAACATTCCGGGAATGGCTGTCTTTTTAGGTGCTAATGGAGCAGGGAAGTCGACGTTTTTTGATGTGTTTGGTTTTCTGCATGATTGCTTAACTGATAACGTGAGAGCGGCTTTGCTCAAAAGGGGAGGCTTTAAGGAGGTCATTAGTCGAGGGCAAAAGGGTCCTATTGAATTTGAGATGAAATTTCGTTCTGCACCCGATGAACCTCTGGTCACTTATGAACTACATATAGACCAGGATAATGCTGGTTTGCCTGTGGTAAGCAAGGAGCTGTTAAAATACCGTCGGGGGCAAAAGGGCCGTCCGTGGCATTTCTTGGATTTTGCCAACGGATCAGGGCATGCCATTATTAATGAAAGTGATTACGGAAAACCTGGTGTTCAGGAAGAACGGGAACAACAAGTTCTGGATTCACCGGATATTCTTGCGATCAAGGGACTGGGTCAGTTTCAAAAGTATAAACAGATTTCATCATTCAGACGTTTAATGGAAGGATGGCACGTTTCAGATTTTCGAATTGAGTCAGCCCGGAGCAGTCACGATGCTGGTTATGCAGAACACCTTTCAGATAGAGGCGATAATCTTGCGCTGGTAGCCCAATTTATGCATGAACATTACCCGGGGCGTTTTCAAAAGGTATTAATGAAGATGGCTCAGCGAGTTCCGGGGATTGTTTCGGTTAAAGCTGCAGAAACAGCAGATGGCCGAATAATATTGCGCTTTCAGGATGGAGAATTCAAAGATCCTTTCATTTCAAGGTACGTTTCTGATGGGACTTTGAAAATGTTTGCCTATTTAATCCTGCTGTATGATCCTACCCCTCATCCGCTACTCTGTATCGAGGAACCGGAGAATCAACTTCATCCGGAACTTTTACTGGAATTAAGCGAGGAATTCAGAGAATATGCCAGCAATGGCGGGCAAGTCCTAATTTCCACCCATTCACCTGATTTTGTAAATGGTGTCCAACTCGATGAGCTATTCTGGTTGCACAAGGAAAATGGTTTTAGTAAGGTGGTGCGGGCATCGGATGACTCACTGCTGAGAAGCCTGGTAGGGGAGGGTGACCTCCCTGGTGCGTTATGGAAACAGGGCTTTTTCAAGGGGGCGGGGCCTTTATGATAGAACTGTATTTTATGTTAGAGGAACCTTCTATGAAAGCACTTTTGGCTGAGCTTTTGCCACGAGTAATACCAGAAGGGATTAATTATTATCTCATCAAGCATGAAGGCAAGCAGGATTTAGAGAAGTCTTTGCCGCGCAAAATGAAAGCTATTCCACAGACTGCCAGGTTTATTGTTTTAAGGGATCAAGACAGTGAGGACTGTTATGAGCTGAAACAACGTTTGTCTTCCTTATGTGCCACGGGAGGGAGAGATGATGCTGTGGTGAGAATTGTATGCCATGAGTTAGAATCTTGGTTTATTGGTGATTTGCAGGCAGTAGAGCAGGCCGTTGGCAGGATTGGGCTTGCGCGAAGGCAAGAGGAGAAGAAGTACCGAGACCCAGATAGACTAAATAACGCAGCGCAAGAGCTGAAAAAATTGGTTCCTGCATACCAAAAAATAAGTGGAGCTAGAAGTATTGGTCGGTATTTAGATGTACATAATAATCGTTCAGTAAGTTTTCGGATATTTATTCAAGGGATTTTTAAAGCTATTGTTTGAAGGGTGCCGCGATTGATAAGGAAGCCTTATCAGCTACTGCCATAAAAGAAAGGTTTAGGGTAAAGTAAGTGATGATTGCTCCTGGACGCAGATTTGAAATTAATGATAAAGACGATATATTAGCCCGGGCCATAATACAGGAAAACACCGGGGGTAAAGACCCGGAACTCTCCTTAGCCCATGATTTTTTGGATGAACTGGATATGAGGCTGGAGCAGGTCAAAGTGTATCATCCCGTCATGGAAATGTTCCGCAAAAGAAAGCTGGAAGAGTTTTTTCAGCTGGTTCCGGAACTGTGCTTCCTAATTCTCTCGTATCTAATCTATGAAGGGAAACTCAAGCAAAAAGGAATAACCTTTCAGAATCTAACTGCGTTTCTGACCAAGGCTTTGCAAGCAATTATGACGAGTGATATAGAAGCGGAGGTAGCGCGGGAATTGACTGCAGAGATTCTGGACGGACTGCAAAATGGAGGCCGTAATTTCTTCCTGAACACCTACAATTTTAAAACCGGCGGTCTAAAGAAAGATATGTGAAGTTTCTGGACATCAGGCAGCATGAAGATGGCATGCTGCATTACTTTATCACTGAGCAGGGGGTAGACTTTTTCTTACGCACCAAGGAGTTTCCTGAGGAAACCAAAATTACGATCAATCTGTTGCTTTTTCAAAAACAGATGGAAAAGGGAGCGTTTGGTTTTGCTTACGAAACGGTCCGCAGGTTGAACCTGGAGGTGCAGAAGAAAAAGGATAGAAAATATGCATTGCTGGAAGCCCTGATGTATGGACGTTTGGATATGGGAGAGGCTTATAACAACTATAATCAAAGCATTGTTATGCAGTTTGAAGAGGAGGCCGAATTATTCAATACAGCCGTAATAAATGTCAAAAGTGCCTTCAATGAATATGTGGAGAGAATTAACCGCGGAGAAGCCACTGAGCGGGAAAAACGTACATTTATGCTAATAAAAATAATTGAGAAGGAAATCAGCCGCGCCCAGACACTGCATACCGAGCTGCTAAAGGAAGCAGCCGGTTTTACCCAGGAGTATGACCGCGCTCTCGGGATCAGGAGAAAAGCGATCTTTACCGAAAGATTTAATTTTCAGGGTGAGTTTGCCATTACAAATATTGACTCGGAAGTATCCGCTACCGCCACCAGATTAGCAGAATTAAATCAGGGGCTGTCTATGGCAAATAAGTTCTTTGCCAAATATCCACGGGATGAAATTGATAGCTATAAAGAAAAACTTCAAGCTGCTGCTCAGGAAATAAAAGGGCTGAATAAACGCCGGGAAGATATTAATGCCCAGAGCCAAAGCATCCTGGCAGAACGGGATGCCTTATACCTACGACTGCAGGATCATTTGAAATTGATTGAAGAATGCATGGAGAAAATTGCCAAACTTAAAGAAGCTATTCAAGCTAACCGGGCTCTAGCCGCTACCAGGGTGGAACTAGCCGGAAAACGGAAAGAGCTGGTTGACGTACAAGCCAATATCGATAATCTCGCGATGACCGCCGGGCAGTTGGAGCGGGCATATGATTCGAACCAAGTCCAACTCAACCAATTAGGAATTGATGTGTATGAGCTTAACAAGCAGCTAGAGCAGCTATCCAGTTTTATGGAAATTGAAACCGACGCTTCGATAATTGAGGCGCAGGTCGAATACCAGGCTTTACATGAAGCAGTCAGCGGCAGAACTATAGAGGAAAGTAGACTAAGAACGTTGTAACGGTGTGTTGTAATTGCTATCGCAATTCAGAGCAGGGATTTGTAAAGATGATGAATCAAAAGCCTTTTACAATACCATGTTTGAAGAACTCAACAATCAAAACATCACTGGTGGGGAAATTTTAGGAGGGAAAACTGGGTATACCGATGAGGCCGGTCTATGTCTCGCGAGTCTCGCCAAAGTGGGTAAACAAGAATATATTCTGATTTCAGCTGGTGCGAAAGGGGATCACCATTCGGAACAGTATAATATTACCGATGCATTGGCTGTATACAACAGCATAAGAAAATAATAAGTTCTTCATAGGAATTTATTAAGATTTTGATAAGTTAAAATTCTAACTATTGATCTTAGTGAAATAGCAAGATTGGTTTTTTGTTCGGAATATCATTTCAAAGAATCGCCTCCAACCTGGTGATCGCATAACGGTTGATCTGAACCTTGATGAAACCAGTCATATCATACCGCAGGACATTTCGCTTGATATAATTTACCAGGATGCTGATATAATGGTAATAAATAAACCCGCTGGAATGGCTGTTCATCCTATAAAGGATAAAATGGAAGACACTCTCGCCAACGCCGTTACCTACTACTGGTGCCAGCGTGGAGAATCGCGCTTGTTTCGTCCTATCAACCGATTGGATAAAGGCACCTCAGGCCTGGTGCTGGTAGGTAAGAGTCAGTATGCGCATCAGGCCATGTTTAATTCAG
Organism: Syntrophomonas sp.; assembly: GCA_028693695.1. Taxonomy (GTDB): domain Bacteria; phylum Bacillota; class Syntrophomonadia; order Syntrophomonadales; family Syntrophomonadaceae; genus PHAA01. Next base: position 2,752 of record JAQUUV010000091.1, on the reverse strand, counting down.
AAAGGTTAATGCCGATGTTTTATAAGACCATTAAGGAAATTGTCATCGTAGAGTTAATTATAAAGAAGTCCAGATTTATATCTCTCTTAATTCCCATCAATCAACTGCAAGATGTAGAAAAAGAACTTCACGATGCCAAGCAAAAATATCCCGATGCTAATCATTATTGTTTGGCCTATATTATCAGGCAGGATGGTAGTATATTGGAGCGGTGCAGCGATGACGGGGAACCAAGCGGGACAGCCGGGTGGCCAATACTAAACGTGCTTAAAACGAGGTATTTAGAAAATGTCGTGGCTATTGTAATCCGTTATTTTGGTGGAACATTACTGGGAACCGGGGGATTAGTAAAGGCCTATACCCAGTCTGTTAAATCAACCCTGGATGCAGCCCAGATCGTTAGCATGGAGTACGCACAGAAGATAGTAGTTACCCTGAATTATAGCCATTATGGTAGTTTCGAAAAACAATTTTCAAATATAATGAGCCAGATAGCAGATATTCAATATACGGAACGTGTTAGAGTAGAGCTTTGGATAGCTGTTGATAAATTGCATGATTTTATGGCCAAAGTTGTTAACCTTAGCTTAGGAACAGCAACGATGGAATTGTGTGAAGAAGGGTTTGTTCCACAACTATTCATCACATGATCGAGTAACTAAATGTTTTATTCTAGTCTTTTTGTAGCTGCTATCGTTTAACGATTTGAAGTGCAAATAAGTCTTCCATTTTGTCATTCATATAAGCATACGAATCATAGACACCCTGATTATAGAATTCTGGAGCAAGTTCTTTAGTGAAAAAATCTAAAATCATCGTAGCAGACAAATCCCCCAGATCTTCATCCCGCTCCTTCAAAAAGTATTTTTTTATCAAGTCAATCATTGCTTTCCGGTTCTCTTTGCTGATAACAATTTTCCCACTCAAATGATCACCTTCCTATACCTTGTCTGAGAACTGTTGTCAATAGCCCCTAAATCCTTTCTATTTTACCATGGCTTCAACCTTAAAAGAACCGTTTTTAAGCAGAAAGCCTAGAAACAGTTCTTGAAATTATTCGGGAAAAAATGGTTGTACAATTGTAGGTGGGTTAGGTGTAGCCATTTAAAAAAGATTGAACATATTTCACTGAGGATAATGATCCTATTGCTTTAAAGCAATTTCGTATAGTTTCGCTTACTGGAAACTATACGCCTGATTTCTGCGATATCACCAATCACAACATAAAAAACCAGGTAGGCATTTACAATAAGCATTTTATAGCCTTTATTGGCCAAGCGCCGGTTTTTAGGGGTGACCCCCATATCAAGGAATTCTTCTAAATGGAGAATAGCTGCATCGATCTCATCCAAAAGAGTTGCCGCAGCTTCCGGGTCATCTGCAACAATATAAGAAAAGATATCATCTAAATCATCATAAGCCAGCGGCAAATATTCAACGCTATATTTACCCATTAAGCCGCGCCCTTAGCCTTGCCATGACTTCACGGTGAGGTATTCGTTTGGCTCCCTGGGCACTTTGGACTTCAGCTTCATCCAGATTGTCATATAACTCCATAAGTGCTTGCTGTTCCTCATATAGTCTTTGACTCATAACTACCAGGTGACCATTACCGTTCTTGGTGATGAAAACCGGTTTCTGTTCCTTGATACAGATTTCTTCAATTTCGGGGGTCTTATTTCGCAAATCAGAAACTGGACGAATAACAGGCATCATACTCACCTCGCATTTATATTATGATACTATTATATCATAATAATGATATAAAAATTCATTGTTTTGCTGATAACAAAGATGAAGCATAGCTCACTTTGAATCAGATTACTCAATTAATAATGCTCCATCAAGCCTGCTGACATAATTTGTCTACAGGCTGGATGGAGCATTCTATAGCAGATTAAAAGATCGATATTTTTGCTCGAAAGGCTTAAGAAAGGGGCCTATTTTTGTTATTAGATAGAAAGATCGGCTATAATAAAGAAATTCTCTCTGAACTATTCATTGATATTGAAATGAAATCGATGAAGATGAAATCTTGAATGTCTCTTTCATGAATAATGTTTATAAGCAATCAATGAATTCCAAACTGTCGAGGTGATATTTGAGCAGATGAACACAGATTACACACCGAAAGAGTTAGAAGAAGCCATTAGAGCATTTAAATCATCGATAAGCAAGTGTGAAAAAGTACAGACAAAACTTAAAGAGGGCAGTCCGCAAAAGAAATGGGTGGCCAGACAGCTTGAAGCCTTTTACGTTGCGGTATGCTGTAGCCGTGGCAGACGAGCCGAATCCGGCGAAGAGTAAATGGAGTTGTTGAGGAGGCGCTGTTATGTGGAAATGCCTGAAATGCGAACGGGAGTTTAAGAACGCGGAACAGAATCATTTCTGTGGTAAAATCAGCACCATCGATGATTACATAGCCGACCAGCCCGAAGAGGTAAGGCCCCTCTTGCAATCTGTCCGCAAAACAATCCGCGACACCGCTCCTGAAGCGACCGAGAAAATCTCGTGGCAAATGCCGACGTTTTGGCAAAGAGAGAACATCATCCACTTCGCGGCTTTCAAGAAGCATATTGGGGTTTTCCCCAGAGGTGAAGCTGTTGGTGTGTTCGCAGATAGGCTCACCCATTGCGAGTGGTAGGCGAGGTTTTGGACTGGGAGGGACACTCTCCGGAGATGCTTAAAAACATGCGGGATTACCTTGAGATGAATTATCGCATTGTTGAGAAAGAGTCCTTTAAGTTAGTAG
>JAQUUV010000090.1 GCA_028693695.1 Syntrophomonas sp. | reverse complement strand
TTAGAAAATCCGGGGAAACCGATTCAGGTTTCCAGCCATCCGTATTAACATATTTCCTGGCTGCCTGGGGATCTTCAATTACTACCCCACCTGAGCCCATACTATGGAGTACACCAGCAATAGCTTCAACACAGATTCCATCAGTTAGGACACTATACTCTTTCCACTCCATCAATGCATCTCCTCTTAGCCCATTGCATCCTTCAACTTATCAAACAAGCCTTTTTTGTTGGCTTCCTTATCTTCGTTCTCATTAAAGAACCCGGCTAGTAATTCTTTTTGTCTCTTACTAAGACGAGTAGGAATTTTAACATTCACCAGTACCTTTAAATCACCGCTGCGATGACTATTGAGGTGTGGAATTCCTTTGTTTTTTACGGTAATTATATCTCCGGGCTGGGTACCTTCAGGAATAATCAATTTATGTTGGTCCCCTCCAAGCAGCGGGATCTCTATCTCTGCTCCCAAGGTCGCCTGAACAAAATCAATTTCCTGGCTGCATATTAGGGTATAGCCGTCTCGTTGGAACCTGGCATGGGGTCTTACTACAATGATAATGTACAAATCTCCCGGCGGGCCACCCATTATGCCTTCTTCGCCCTCAGACTGAATTCTCAGGCGAGAACCGGTATCTATCCCCGCTGGAATACGCACACTAATATGGCGTTTCTTTTTAACTTTACCTCGGCCTTTACAGGCTGCGCAGGGTTTCTCGATTATTTTACCTTCGCCGTTACATTGGCCGCACGGATGAACCGTTTCAAATCGCCCAAATGGCGTGCTCTGTACAGAACGAACCTGGCCAGCTCCCTGGCACTGAGGGCATACCTTGGGCTTGGATCCGGGTTCAGCTCCACTACCGCCGCATTTGCTGCAGTTTTCTACCCGCATCATCTCCATATCTTTTTCCATGCCGAAGACTGCGTCCTCAAAACTTATGTCCAGGCGAGCCTCCTTGTCCGCACCCCGCTGGGGTCCGCTCCTCCTGCGTTGACCGCCTCCTGCCCCTCCAAAAAGAAGGTCGAAAATGTCCCCAAATCCACCTGCACCGCCGAAATCAGCCCCGCCAAAACCACCTGCTCCCATCCGGTTAGGATCAAAAGCATCATGCCCATATTGATCATAAGCAGCCTTTTTTTGAGTATCACTCAAAATTTCGTAGGCTTCGGCCACTTCCTTAAACTTTTCCTCCGCATTCGCATCTTCTTTGTTCACGTCTGGATGATATTTTTTGGCATTCTGCCGATAGGCTTTTTTTATTTCCTCAGGTGTAGCAGATTTAGATATACCCAAAACCTCGTAATAATCACGCTTGGCGGCCATTATTTCCCACCTTCCTAAACTCTCCCCACTGGACTTAAATTTAAACTATTAAATGCAAATCGTTAAATTCCCGTAATTGGGGCAATTTCTATTTCTTTTCATCATCCTCGGATATGTTGAAGTCGGCGTCTATAACATCATCCTTACCGGCTTCACCTGATTCCTCCGGATTAGCATTCTGGTACATCTTAGTGGTGAACGCATACATGGCTGTGGTCAAAGCCTCGGTTTTACTTTCAATCTCAGCCACATCATTGCCTGTCAGCGCAGCTTGCAATTCCTCTTTGGCAGTATTTATCGCGTTTTTATCTTCTTCTTCTATTTTGTCTTCAAATTCCTTCAAATTCTTATCTGCCTGATATATCATACTGTCCGCTGTATTTCTGGCTTCAATTTCTTTGAAACGTTTCTCATCTTCCTCAGCGAATTTCTCAGAATCTTTTACCATCCGCTCAATATCGCTATCGCTTAAACCGCTGGAAGAGGTAATGGTAATCTTCTGTTCCTTGTTGGTTGCCATATCTTTAGCAGTAACATTAACGATTCCATTTACATCAATATCAAACTTCACTTCTATCTGAGGAACACCTCTATGAGCAAGTGGAAGGCCTGTTAGTTGAAATCTTCCTAAGGTAACATTATGCTCGGCAAGTTTTCTTTCTCCCTGCAGGACATGAATATCTACTGAAGGTTGATTGTCAGCCGCAGTCGTAAAAATCTGGCTCTTAGACACTGGTATGGTTGTATTTCTATCGATAATTCGCGTAAATACTGATCCCAGAGTTTCGATTCCCAAAGATAATGGGGTAACATCCAGAAGCACCACATCAGTAACCTCACCGGTTAGAACTCCAGCCTGAATGGCCGCACCTAAACCCACAACTTCATCCGGGTTAATCCCCTTGAAGGGCTCCTTGCCAGTAAAGTTCTTTACTGCTTCCTGTACCGCCGGTATTCTGGTCGAACCACCTACTAATATGATCTTATCAATGTCAGCTGGTTTTAAGCCAGCATCTTTCATAGCCTGCTTCAATGGCCCTACCGTTTTCTCCACCAGGTCAGCAGTCATATCATCGAACCGGGCCCGAGTCAGGGTTCTCTCCATGTGCAGCGGACCATCCTGGGTTGCTGTGATATAGGGTATGTTTATATCTACACTCATGAGACTGGACAGCTCGTGTTTGGCCTTTTCAGCACCTTCTTTCAAGCGATGCATAGCCATCTTATCATTTTTTAAATCAAATCCATTTTCTTTTTTGAATTCCTGCACCAACCATTCGATAATCTTGTCGTCAAAATCATCGCCTCCCAGGCGGTTATTACCGCTGGTAGCCTTAACCTCAAAGGTGCCGTCTCCTATCTCCAGTATAGAAACATCAAAGGTACCTCCACCCAGGTCAAATACCATAATAGTTTGACTTCCTTCTCTATCTAAGCCATAAGCCAATGCGGCCGCAGTAGGCTCATTTATGATTCTTAAAACTTCCAGCCCGGCAATCGTGCCTGCGTCCTTAGTCGCCTGGCGCTGAGCATCAGTAAAATAGGCTGGAACGGTTATCACTGCCTGGGTTATTTTTTCCCCCAGGTAGCTCTCAGCATCAGCTTTCATTTTTTGCAGAATCATCGCTGAAATTTCCGGGGGCGAATATTTTTTACCATCAATACTAACTTTATAATCTGTACCCATTTTCCTCTTAATAGATGAAATGGTTCTTTCCGGGTTGGTAGTCGCTTGTCTTCTTGCTACCCGGCCCACCAGGCGTTCACCCGTTTTGGAAAAACCCACTACCGAAGGAGTAATACGCTCTCCTTCGACATTAGTTATAACTACAGCTTCGCCACTTTCCATTACCGCTATGACTGAATTAGTCGTTCCCAGGTCTATACCCACCACTTTTGCCATTTAATGACACCTCCAAATTTTAATTACTAACCTTAACCAGGCTGGGCCTGATGACTCTATCATGCAATGTATATCCTTTTTGCAGTTGTTCAATAACTGTATTTTCCGGGTGTTCATCACTGGGCTCCACGGTCAAAGCCTGATGATATTGGGGATCAAAGGGTTTTCCCAGGCTGTCTATAGCTACTACTCCTTCACCCTTTAATAAATCGTCTAGACTTCGAGCAGTCATCTCTATACCTTTGCTCAACACTTCAAAATCTTTAGACTTACTGGCAACATCTATGGCTCGATGTAAATCATCAATTACCGGCAACAATTTCTTAATAAAGGATACGTTAGCATACTTTAAGTATTCCTCGCGTTCTCGCTGAGTACGTTTCTTAATATTTTCCACATCCGCCAAAGCCCTCAGATAGTGGTCATAATTTTTTTGGGATTCCTCCTGTTGCTTCTGTAATTGCTCTTGCAAGCTTTCCTCTAAACTTTTCTCTTCGTGCTGAGTCTCCTGCTTTCCAGCTTCATCTCCCACCGGAGGACCTCTAAAAACTTCAGCTTCCAAATCCTTTTCCATTCCTCTCTTCACCTCTATTCCAGAGTATCCACGGGGTAAGATTCCCCGTCCTTCATCTTAATAATTGTATTGATTCTTAAGATGGCGATAGCCACCTCTCCAGCAGCTTTCACTGCGTGTATCTTTACCAGGGTAGGATCAACTATGCCCATTTCCAAAACATCTATCAAGGTGCCTCTATCACAATCAATAGCTATGCTGTCCAATCCTTTTTGCTTCTGCTCCGCCACCACATCACCCATCTTTTCAAGGGGGTTAAACCCGGCATTGGCTGCTATACATGCAAAAGGTCGAAACAAGGCTTCCTTTACACATAAAACTCCATAAGAAGTCATGCCTTTTAAATCCTGAGCCAGCTCTTCTAGTTGTTTGGCCACCCATATCTCTATAGCTCCTCCACCGGGGACAACGCCTTTTTGCAGGGCTGCCTGTACTGCCGAAGCAGCATCCCGGGCAATGCGCTCTTTTTCATCTACTAGCTCCTCAGTAGCTGCTCCAATAATTACTGTAGCCATGGCCTCACCTGCTCCATTAAATAAGCAGGTGTAGCCCCGTTTGTCATTAACCTGAACCTCTTCAGCCCGGCCCAGGTAGCTAGCTAATTGTTCGGCCGAGTGGTTTAGAGCGCTCCTTTTTATCTTACGAGCTCCAGTATGCTTGCAAACCTTTTCCATTTCCCGCCGCGAGACCCTCGGGATGGCCATGATTCCGGCCTCCGTAAAAATCTGTTCTGCCAGGTCGTCAATGCTGCGATCGGCAAGTACCAACTTTACGCCCATGGAAGATATCTTTTTCAAATTATTCTCATAGCGTTCTTTATTCTGCAAATAGTATTGAAAACCAGCCTCGGTGCTCCTTGCTTCACTATCTATTTCCTCAGGAGCCAGGGCATCATCTACCACCATAATTCGTACATTATCCAAACAACGGGGCATCTCATGATTCATAGGCTCCTTGCTGACCAGCGCCCCCATAAAAACCTTATCCGCAGCAGCTTCCCGAGCCACCACCGCATCAGCAAACTTGTAATCCGGGCTCAGCAGCTTTTCCCGGCCTATTATTCGGGCACCATTTATAAGCAAATGAGCCAGCTCCTCCTGGCCCCTCCCGGCAATGGAAGCCACCTGAAAAAGCATACGATCGTCAATGGAATTGACCGACCGACTCATTTTCTCTATCAACTCTATACTGCGCTGTATTCCCAGCTTAATCCCCTGGATAACCTGGGTTACCGGAACTCCCTTTAGAACCTGGTTCGCACCTTCGGATACCAGTGCCCCTGCTATTATGGTAGCAGTGGTAGTCCCATCGCCTACTTCCGCCTGTTGGGATCGGGCGGTGTTAATAATCATGCGGGCCGCAGGATGATTTACAGCCATCAGTTTTAAAATGGTAACCCCATCATTGCTGATAACTACATCACCCAGGCTGTCTATCATCATAATGTCCAGACCCTTAGGACCGATGGTTCCCTCTATAGCCTGAGATATGAGCCGGGCAGCATTAGCATTGCCCAGCAGGGCCTGCAATTTCTCATCTACTTCACTGTTAAGGAGAGATCTGTCAGGCATAAATGCCTCCTTACTATTTCTTAAATAACTTGGGGTCAGACCCCGAGTTATTCATAAGATCATCTATGATCCTGCGCACCGATTCCACCGTTCCGGCGGCCTTCCAATACTCCATGCGCACCGGGCCAATAAGACCAATTTTGCCCATCTCACCAGCCGTCCGGTAGCCTGCAAAAACCAGGCTCATTTCCTTGATGTCTTCAGCCTGATTTTCCTGGCCAATGCGAATATCTACCCCTTCTTTGATCTGCTCCGGCAGAACCCCTTTGAGTGGGCCATCTTCTTCAAATAAAGTGAGTATTCGCCTTAGTTTATCCATATCCTTAAACTCTGGCTCCTTGAGTATATTCAGAGCTCCGCTGATTACGACCTTTTCATCGTGGGGGCTATCCAGCAAATTATCAAGAGCTTCCAGAGATTTGTCAATAACCTGACGGCGGTTCTTAAGCTCGTCGCGTAAGCTCTGCAAATCACTGCGCTGCACTTCACTTAGTCTCTTGCCCCGAAAAGCTCGGTTGAACAGATCGCCTATGGCCTGTAAATCGCGGGCCTTTATTGACCTCGGAATGGAGATTTTACGGTGCATGATGATACCAATATCAGTAACCACCAGAACCAAAGCCTGCCCCTCCTGAATAGGAATGAGCTGCAAAGACTGAAACTGGCTAAACTTGACCGATGGCACGATAATAAAGGAAGCATAGTTGGTCACCTGAGACAGAAAATGGCCTATTCCCTGAACTACATCATTCCATTCCTGAATACTGTCCTCCAAAATCTTATGCAGAACCTCAATTTGCTCGTCACTGGGGTTCTCGTTCTCCATCATACAGTCCACGTAATACCGGAACCCCTTCTCCGAGGGTATTCTGCCCGCAGATGTGTGGGGCTGCTCCAAGTATCCCATGTCCTCCAGATCAGCCATTTCATTTCTGACCGTAGCTGCACTAATATTCAAGGCATGTTTTCTGACCACAGCCCTGGAACCTACCGGTTCCGCAGTCGCCACGTAGTCTTTAATGACTGACTCAAGTATATGCCGTTTCCTCTCATCTAATATCATAATTATCACCCACTCTGTTAGCACTCTCTCGTCTTGAGTGCTAATCAGCGTTTCTTAAAAAATATCACCTAGGGAAACCTTTGTCAAGCAGATATGCGAGAAACGACAAAACAATAACTTATCGTTTTAAAGCGGATATTTTATCGCCGTTCCTAAGCCATAAACTGGTTAAAAACCTGATTAGAAAGAAAATAAGCTCTTTTTACCAGATAAATACGATCATTTTCTATTTCTAAAAGTCCCTGCACTTGGCAGGTTTTTATTACGTCCCGGTACTCCTCCATAATATCGATGCCGAATCTTTCCCAGAACTCCTCCCTCTTAATCCCTCCGGTCAAACGCAAGCCCAGGATAATCGCATCGGCTGCCAGTTGACGGGGCGTCATGGTTTCCAGAATCTCTATATGCGGAGCACGATCAGCCAGCATATCTTCTATATAATGGTTCAAGTTCGCTTGGTTAATGATTCTTTGTCTATTCATAAAACTAACTGCTCCACAGCCAATGCCCAAATATTCCCGGGCTTGCCAGTAAAGCAGGTTGTGACGGCATTCATAGCCCGGTCTGGCAAAGTTGGATATTTCATAATGACAGTATCCCTGCTCAGCCAGAAAATTCAAGGTAGTATAATATAGCTCGGATTCCAATTCATCATCCAAAAGATTAATGGTTCCTGATTTTACTTTCCGAGCCATAGGGGTTGATTCATCGAGCTGTAATAAATAGGCAGAAATATGCTGAGGATTAAACTTCATTGCTAAGGACAGGTTCTCCTGCCAACCAGATAGGGTCTGACCGGGCAAACCGTAAATCAGGTCAATATTAAAATTATTAAATCCTGCCTTTACGACATCTCTTAGCGTGGCCTGTGCCTCATACCCTCCGTGCATCCTACCCAAGGTTTTAAGCTCTATATCCGCGAAGCTCTGTACCCCTACTGATAAACGGTTAATCCCGGCTGCTCTTAATCCCTTAAGATCCTGCAGATTCACAGTAGCCGGATTCACTTCCATAGAAATCTCCAGGTCACTACAGGGTTGATAATTAGCAAAAACTGAATCTACAATCCTTTCCACCTGTTGAGGCAGAAGCAAGCTCGGAGTGCCACCACCCAAGTAAATACTCGCAAAAGGACTGCTTAGTGATAAAGCTCGCCTCTGTAACTCACTGATCACACTGCGAGTATAGTTTTCCAGAATAACCGGGTCTGTTATGGGCAAAGAATAGAAATCACAATACTCGCACTTATGGAGACAAAATGGAATATGGATATAGATGCCCATAGGTACCGAACTATTTGTCACTATCTATCTCCATGACCGTCATGAAAGCATCACGTGGAACCTCGACATGACCAATCTGTTTCATGCGTTTTTTACCTTCTTTTTGCTTTTCCAGAAGTTTCTTTTTCCTGGTAATATCACCGCCGTAGCATTTAGCCAGGACGTCTTTGCGCATAGCTTTAACGCTTTCCCGGGCAATAATTCGATTGCCGATTGAAGCCTGAATGGCTACCTCGTACATTTGCCGAGGAATAATTTTCCGCAGTCGTTCCACCAAGCCTCG
>JAQUUV010000089.1 GCA_028693695.1 Syntrophomonas sp. | reverse complement strand
GGACACGCTGGAGAAAAATCCCTACTCGCAATCACTGTACTATGAGGAGCAGCAATTTCTAGCCATTCTCGGCTGGGTCTATATCGCTCTGGGAATGCTGAGCATAGCGCTTCTAATCTATGCGCTTATCAGACGACGGGACAAGCGCGATTTTGACCGGAGGCTCGCCTCCTGGTCGGGCAGCGTCTGTCTGGAGATTAAAATAGTTCTATCCCTCCTGCCGCTAATGGTGGGATTGAGGGTTGGTTCTACAAGTTGGAGCGACCTGTCCAGAATGGTGTTGGCAACAACATTCACAAGTATTGAAATACTACTGTTCCTCTGGTGGTTTTACGTGCTGCTCGTTGATTTGATCGTCAACCGCAGAACCTTTTTCAGTCACAATTTCATAAACTCCCTCCTCAAATGGTACCAGAAGTATGAAAGCCAGTATTCCTGGCAGCAGTCGATGCTGAAACGAGCACATATGCTGGTCGTGGCGGAGGCCGTGTTGGCCTTGTTGTCGTTCTTCTTTTTATTAATAGCCATATCTTCAAGCAATTCTGGGTTATTATTGATAGCCCTGCTGTTCGCCGGGGCAGGCATATATCTTATTTGTCGGTATCTACGCCTATATAAGCAAACCATAAGCGATCTGGGAAAGCTGATCGACCATATTGAACTGATTAAAAGCGGCAATATGGAAAGCAGGTTGGAGTTGGCAGCAGATGCTGATATGTATCCTGCCGCCCAGAACCTAAACGCTTTACAGGAGGGCATGAGCATTAACATCTCCGAGAAAATGAAATCTGAGCACCTGAAAATAGAGCTGGTCACCAATGTCTCACACGATCTGAAGACTCCGCTGACCTCAATTATCAGTTATGTGGACCTGCTGGCGAAGGAAAAAGATTTACCCACGCACGTTAACGATTATGTAAAAATACTGGTTCAAAAATCGGAGCGTCTTAAGAACCTGATTCAAGATTTGTTCGATCTGTCCAAAGCGAGCAGCGGCAGCATCGCCCTGGATATGGAGCAGCTTGATTTAGCCCGGCTGATCAAGCAAACCCTGGCGGATATGGAAGAACCTATCAGCGCATCCGGCCTCGCTTTCCGGCTCAGCATCCCCGATGAGCCCGTGTATATCCTGGCTGACGGCAAAAAACTATACCGGGTTTGGGAAAACCTGATTGCCAACGCGCTGAAATACTCTCTTCCAGGTTCACGGGTATTCGTAGACTTGACAGTGGACGATAAAAGCGTGCTGGCCACCATCAAAAATACCGCCAACGAGGAAATGAACTTTGGTGAAGATGAAATTCTGCAACGCTTTGTGAGGGGAGATAGTACCAGAACCACAGAGGGCTCAGGATTAGGACTTTCCATCGCCCAGCAATTCACCCAAATATGTGGCGGCAATTTTTCTATCAAAATCGATGGTGATTTATTCAAGGTTGAGCTGTTGTTTGCTCTTGTTTAACCCATGCGTAATCGCCCTCCTGTAAACCAATAATTCTAAGTCCGCCAAGCAACGCTTGTTGTTTAGCGGACTTAGATCTTCTCAATAGTTCCACTTTTCTATTGTAAATGACCCTGCTGGCGGGTTGATTTTTGGGGTTGCAGTTTTATTTATTCTTAATTATGCAATTCCTTTGAGCATCGGCCCGTTGCCCTTGGATCATTTCTCCAACTATACTAGTAGAGTTTGGGCCTGGTTAGAGTATGCCCTTGGGATCACCGGGTGTTATCTGGTCTATATAAATAGAAAGACAATACTCGCTCGAGATATAGCCCTGGCAATAATCCTGGGTATGCTTAATTGGATGGGGCGATTTCTAATAAATAGGGACTTCTATGATGCAACACCCGAGACCATTATTGTGGCCATATTATACGTTGCAGCCGCAGCGATTTTCCGCTCCTCCTCAGGTTACCAGAGTAATACTAGAGCACCAAAAAAGCTTTTAAGTTTAAGAGTGCATGAGGGTAGCATAATTAATGGAAAAATTTATTATACCTCTCATGATGAAAAAGGCTTATGGTGCATAGGTCAAAATGGTGATGGAAAGGAGCAAATTCCTCTGCCCGATACCAATGATCAGTCTGCTTTCGTAGATCGTATTACTGGTTGGGGTGATAATCTTTATACTGCAGTTTATCTTAACGGAGAAAATAACATTCTACAGATAAATTTACAAACCCACCAACGCACTAAACTAGCTGACGGTCTTGGCAGGGTATGGAGGCTCTGCACAGATGGAAAGACCCTATACGCATATGACACCAAGTCCCCTAGCGATCAAATAGGGAATATAACCGTAATTCCTTTATAATAGCAAAATACCATTGCATACGATCTGGATGCAGGTTATAAGTCTTCTGGAGTATGGCCATATTCTTACTTTGTAAAGCTTTTGGAGGCTCTGACTTGGCCGTCTATAATTACTTCAATAGTGCTTTCAGGAATGGAGTTACTGTTTTTATAGGTTGCAGAGCCATATGAACCATATTGCAACAATAACAACACCAACATATATACCATTTATTTTAATATTGAGTTGAACTCAAGCGATGTATATTTGGTTGTAATCAATTACCCAGTTTATGGCCGCATGCTCCGCAGTATTCCCACTCATCTCTTAGGCCACAACTGCATTCGGGGCAACAGATTTTAACAGAAAGGCCACAGGCGGTGCAGAATTTCAAGTCATTGCTTTGCTCGTGTCCGCAAGCGGGGCACATATTAACCATGGGTCTGGCGATCAGATATACCACCCAGCCAATGATACTGGTCAAAAGGGTTAGGATTCCCCAGGCGGCAGCGTTAGGTGTCCTTCTTTGCGCATCGCGGTAAACCCATACGGCCAGTAGCAACCAGAACAGTATAAAGCAGATACGATAGACCTGCAGCAAAACAGTAATATACTTGGTAATGCGTTCTTGGTTAGATATAAGCTCAGGACTCACATGATAGGTGCCAATGATTTTGTAGGTTTTGCTGTCTGGGGCCTTATATATTCCAAAAACATAAAACATCTGATCGGGACTAAAGGTCGCTTTATATAGATCTGCACGGAGAGGGATCTCGGTCGCTTGATAATTGAAGGGCAATGGTACTCCTTTGACCGTATTGGCTAAATAACTGATGGGATAGGTCTGGCCTATGGCTTTACTGTCCCGGGCTGCTATTATAGTGGCATCCGTGTTAATGACCAATAAATCACCGAACCCATCATTACTACTTACCACACTCTCCAACTGCTGCTGAAGTCGGACGGTGTTTTCACCCTTTTGGATAAGCTTTCCTAGCTCGGCTATTGAACTATTAAACCGTGGTTTACCGGAATCAATTACGTCAAGTAATTCTATACTGACTACCTTTGCCCCGACAGCTGATATTAAACCCAGAATCAGGACGGTGATTATCACAATGACAATTTGGCGGTTTGATAAAAATTTCCTCTTCATTAGTGATTACCTCCTCTATTTACCGGCAATATAGTTAAAAGTAATGGAGTTGTTAAGAGCCCTCCTATAAAAATATACAATAGAATATCGTGCGTAAACTCGGTCTGATAAGACTGGTTTAGAATCTGTCCTACTTGTATACTGGGTAGCATCCCGTTGAAAAGGGTCAGAACCAGCATAACCGACACAAACAGCAAGGCAAATATGATATCCAGAGTGCTCATCCTGCCGACCCGGCCTTTCACTATTTCCCTTTCCACCCGGCGAACCGTTCTGGCTTTCTCCTGGGGAGAAGGGATGGCATCCGGGTACGACATCAGAAATTTAGCTATCTTCTCTTCTTCGTGGCCAAGTTTATTCATTCCCAATCTCCTTACTCATAAAGTCCTTCAAACCGTTTAGAGCCCCGTTTAACCTGGACTTAACCGTTCCTGCCGGGCATTGAACCAGGTGGGCAATCTCATTGATTGAGAACTCGTGGTAATAACGTAGGACCACCACCAGTCGTTGCTTGGGCGGCAGCTGGTTCAATACTGCCTGAACCCGGAGTGCCTTCTCCTGTTCTATCATCAAGCTTTCCGGGCAGCTTGCTTCAGTTGTAACCAGTGTACTCGGGTCATGCGGTACCTCCCAACGCCGGGAGGCCTTTTTGTGATAATCGCGCAGATTGTTGTGGCAGATTTTGAACAACCAGGTTCGGAAACGTTCTTTATGTTGATAACGAGATAAGCCCCGGGCTACCTTGATGAAGGTTTCCTGGATAATATCTTCCGCATCGCCGGGCTGACATCCCATACGGAGAAGAAAGTTCAAAAGGGCAGGGTAGTATTCATCCACCAGAATTTCAACGGCCCGGTGATCTCCCTTTTGGAATGCCTGCAAATATTGCCGTTCCTCATCTGGTTGCATCTACTCTCCTCCTTTTTTGAGTTGCACTGCAGTGTGTTCTCTAATACTAAAACGAAACAAATCACGAAAAGGTTCACTGCAATATCTAATTAATATAATTATAAGGGAAAAGCTGGTAAAGCTTTGATAAAATGGAGGGCTATATCGTCTGACCACTATAGATGCTGCCATAGTCGACAACCTGAAACCTGGACCAAACGTATTGTTAACCATTGGGGGGAATTGGGATGAGGAGATGGAGCGTGCAACGCGCCCTTTTAGCTAAGGAATGGCAAATTACTATGGAGAATAATAATGTGCACTACCAAACTCGGTTTATTGATAGCAACAAAGATGTGATTGCACAATGTGACTGTAAAGGTATTCCAACGTCTGATGATATTAACATCCAGGTTTTTAAACCAGAATTAGATATTTATCAAGTTGCGACTCTTGGGTTAATCCAGTTAAAATTAATTTTCTGGCTGCGGCACCAAAGTAATCATCGTTCTTTGTAAAAATTCAGCATTAGGAATAAAATCATCCCGGAACCATATGGAATTCGCAATATTTAGTACAGTGTTTCCCCGCTTTTTAGTAAGCTCATCAGAATACGCTTTATATGCTTGATTACAAGGTAAAGGTCAATATAATCACGATTACAGGTACTATGGTCAAAATCATCCTTTTATTTGCCACTTCATCACATCCCTTGCCAATAATACTACTTCAACACTCAAAAATTTTCATGTACTCAAAAAGGATATCTTCTTTATCCGCCAATATAAACGGTTATGCTCCAAGTAACGAAACGCAGATAAATCGGATGCTAAAAAAGGTGCGTCAGACTACGAAAAGTCAGGGCGAATTCACTCATATTATCCCCTGGGTACCTTGGCACCCGCCCCAGCCGGATTTTCATCGCCTAGATAATGGGGGCTTGGCTGCACAAAATCAAGCCCAGCAGAACCAGAGGTTCTGCTGGGCAACTAAAGTATTGATTTACGCGGCGGCAGGCGGCTTAGTATCCAGCATGGGTTCTGGCAGCTAAGCGGGCAGCCGCATTAGCCATTTCAGCCCACGTAATCGCGGCTTGGGGATGAAAATAATTATTTTCATCAGCTCCCAGCAGTCCTAATCCCTCAACCAATCCCACATAATTAGCTTTATCCGGGGCTATTTGATCTGTATCTTTGAAAGGAGTTTCAATCCGGTTCTTAATGGCTGCCACGTCGTGATAACCCAGGCTGTTAACCAGCCATACCGCCAGATCTTCCCGACTCATGATTTTATCAGGGTCGAAATTGCCTCAATTGGAAAGAATAGCCTTCTTAACCGCCTGTTGCAAGACTTTGGCATCCGGGTCGTTTCCTTTAACGTCAGCAAAAGCTAGGTCGATATCCCGGTCGTCGCTGTAGTATTGGCTACCGATTGCCCTTACTAATACTTTCAACGCCTGCATTCTGGTCATCTGCCCATCCGGTTTGATACCCTCTGCCGACAGCAGACCATTTTCATTTCATTTAGCAAGGACAGGGCCGAGGCGGCCCAGTATCCGCTAAAAGAGGCCGTAACTGCAGGAGATTGATCCCCTATTCTCCAACCCAACATCTCTCCGCTAATTGCATCTACGCGGCTCACCAGGAATAATCTCCGGGAACATACTGTTCAAGCTTTCCCGCGCTTTTTCTTCGCTAATGATAAGCTGTCCGTTCTCACCGGATGCCACAGCCGGAGGACTGTAGGTTGTAACAGTGCTGCCAGTTTTGACCGTCATCTGCATTCCGTGGGTTGTGCTAACAGCCGCTATCCCTGGCAAACAAAACGTCAACACGATAAGAATAGCCAGTAGCGGCGCGTACATTTTCCTCATCCTTATTTCCCTCCTATTGTGTGTCACCAAACCATTTTTCCTTCAATTGATCCATGGTTCCATCCGCCTTTAACTTCTTCAACCCATCATTAATCATAGCAAGTAGGTTGCTATTGCCCTTCTTTACGTATATGCCGTATTGCTCATTGGTTTTGGGCTGAAAAGTATCTTCTAAAGTCTTTAGCTTGGTTCCTATTGTTTTACAGTAATATCGTGTTATGGCCCAGTCACTAATCACGGCATCAACTCCGCCTTTTTCCAGTTCCATGAAAGCTTCTCCGATTGAATCAAAAACCTTGACCTCGGTCGCAGGGTCCATAATTTTTACATCATTGCATGCTTCCATACCTGTGGTTCCCACTTCTGCTCCCAGTTTTTTACCTTTCAAATCTTCCAGCCCCGTAATATTCGTATTATCCTTGTGAACGGAAACAACTAACCCATCAATAAAATAGGGTTCACTGGCATCAACAACTTGCAACCGAGGATGGGTAATTGACATAGCCGAAATAACACAATCAGCCTGACCGTTCTGTAGTGCCGGAATCAATCCATCAAACCCCATCGGTCTAATACTAATATCATAACCTTCTGCTTCACCAATAGCGCGGATAAGATCTATATCATAACCTGCATACTGGCCATTTTGGAAAAATTCAAACGGTGGGTAGGTAGTTTCCGATGCAACTCTCCATGTTTTTGGGCCAACATTATTATCTCCCTGTTCAGAACGATCAGATTGCCGCCATTTGACTTCTGCTCCTAGAACTTGACTTACAAATCTAAGCGGTACCATTACCCGCCCCCCGGAAATCGCCGCTGGAACATCCAGGCTTATAGGAGAACTGTTGACAGTGGCAGTTTTGGAGTCCACGATGAGAACTATTGACTGGTCTTGGGTTTCGATGTTAATTTGGGGATCATCCCATTTTACATGTGCCCCCAGCGCATTGGAGACGAATCTCACCGGAATAAGTGCACGTCCTTCGGTGATATACGGTTTTTGGTCAGGAAAGTTAATTAGCGTCCCATTAACGGCGACGGATACTTCCGTTCCGTTCAATGCTACCTCGACCATTTGTGGTGCTCCACTACAGACAAGCACAGGTGCTAACAGCATGACTAGTGTTAACAACATGATGGTTGCACACCTCAATCGCTTTGGCACTTTACAGACCCCCTATCAAAATATTGTCAATACTATTGCACTATTTTGTATTATTATAGTTGTATTAGCTAATAATGGGAAGAGTTTAAAGAGCGGGTGCTAACCTGGCACTCTATGGAGGATTATACATGTCTGGAAACTTAAGACGGGTGGCGCAAAGCATTATTATAGCAGTCTTTGTTTGTTCTTCTCTTGCTGGTTGTACCAGAACTACCCAGGTTATTTATCCCCAAGACACGGTTGTGATATTAAACGGCAAGGCAATCAGTGAACAAGATTTAAAGGATGAAACCATCAAAAGAGAGATTAGCACTAAAATATTGCAAAAAATAACGCAGCTTGATAGTAGCGCACAAACCCCCACCGCAGGAGTGCTCAGCTTATTAGGGATGAGTGAAAGCCAGTTATCTGACGATCAAAAGCGATACATAATCAGCATGGAACGGGAATATCCAGATAAGCCGATTAGCCAGAACGTAATTTTCAACCGAATTGTAAGGGAAGAGGTACTGCATCAGGAAGCAGTTAGGCAGGGTTACATAGTAAGTAAAGAACAAGCGCAAAAAATAATAACGCAAATGAACG
This sequence comes from Syntrophomonas sp., assembly GCA_028693695.1. Classification (GTDB taxonomy): domain Bacteria; phylum Bacillota; class Syntrophomonadia; order Syntrophomonadales; family Syntrophomonadaceae; genus PHAA01. The sequence goes on along the minus strand of JAQUUV010000089.1, from coordinate 50 downwards.
AGGCATCTGATCAAGCAAATTTATCTGATCCAACCGGGCAAAAAATTATG
>JAQUUV010000088.1 GCA_028693695.1 Syntrophomonas sp. | reverse complement strand
GTACCACCACGAGCAATATCAATCTTACCTCTTTGACCTTTGGGCAGCCCGCCGGTAAAAGCGCCTGCTTCATAGCCAAAGAGTTCGCTTTCAAAAATGTTGGTAGCCAGGGTAGCACAGTTAATATCTATAAAAGGACCGGTATTGCTGCTATCGCCATAATGGATGCACCTGGCCACAATTTCCTTGCCGGTTCCGGTTTCTCCTTCAATCAATACTGGAATATGCCGGTCAGTGTGCAGTTTTTGAGCCTGTTGAAAAACGTCTTGCATGGTCTGGGAATAGACCACGACCTGGTCCATACCTATCTGCTGATAATATGCCTGCTTAAGAAGCGTCAATTCCTGGACGGTTTCCGCAGTAGCGGCTTCCACCGCTGCTTCAAATTTGGTGGTTAGAATCTGGTTCTCCCACTTTAAAGATTGGTGCTGTGCTATCCGTTCAATCAAACTGACCAGTTCCTCGATGTTTACGGGTTTTAACAAATAGTCATAGGCGCCTGCCCGGAGAGCTTCAATAGCGGTTTTCATATCAGAATAGGCGGTTGCCAGAACTACAATCACATCTTTCCATTCTGGGGATTGGTGCACCTTACTAAGTAATTCTATTCCTGACATTCCGGGCATCCTGATATCAGAAATTATCAGGTGAAAAATCCCGGTCTCCAATCTTTTTATAGCATCCAAGCCATTAGATTCTTCTGCCACGGTATGCCCTAACATAGTCAAAAACTCAGCCATATATGACCTGCTGTCATCCTCGTCATCAACCAGTAAAATATTCAGTTAGGTCACCCCCCGCTACTTTTGGTCATTAATAGGTATTTTTATTCTAAAGGTTGCACCGCCGTCTTCATTATTAAATACGGTGATTTGTCCCTTGTGAGTCTCGACAATAGAACGAACAATTGGCAAGCCCAGACCTGTTCCTCCACTATCCTGGTGGCTGGTATAAAATGGTTCGAAAATCATGCTATGCAGATTTTCGGCAATTCCGCTAGCATTATCGGAAAGCTCTATAACTGCCCATTCATCAATCATCTGGGTTACCAGGGATATTTTCTTTTCCTTAATTTCGCATGTATCCAGGGCATTCATGGCATTTACTATCAGGTTAATGAGCATTTCTTCCAGGGATATACTATTTCCCCAGATCGATTTCAAGTCCTTTTTCAACCGCCTGGTTATAGTAATACCATGCGCTGATAACTGTGACCCCAGCATATCCAATACCCGATTAACTGTGTCGTTCAAATTGCATAAATCCAGTTCGGTTGGACTCCCAACACTGGCAAATGAACGCATATGTCTAATAATATCGTCAATACGTCCGACCTGTTTAGAAATACGTTCCATGTTAATATAAATCTTGTCCTGCTCTGTTTGGACACCTTTCTTATGCCAATATAGCATGCCATCAACCAGAACTCTAATGGCGTTAAGGGGCTGTCCAATCTCATGGACAATCCCGGCCGACATTGCACTGATAGACATCAACTTGCTCATGCGTGCCGATTGCTCTTGCAGTCGCTGTCGTTCTTCTCTTAACCTTACTTCTTCGGTGATGTTATGGAATATACCCCGATATCCCGCAAAGATTCCCTCGGGATTTAGTATGCGTGAAACACTGATTTTTCCAATTACTGAATGTCCTTGTTTATGGGTCAGTTTTTCTTCAAACAATATTGGATTTTTCGAACTACCTAATTCACTGCCCCAAACATTCTTGAGTCTCGCTAAGGACTGGGGGTTCATTAAATCATACGGATTTTTTTTAATTATCTCCTCGGGTCGATAGCCCAGAAGTTCATGAATTTTGGGACTAACATATGTTATTACGAGATCCTGGTCCGTTTCCCAAAGGCAGTCATTGATATTTTCCACCAGGTTTCGGTATCTCTCTTTGCTGGCGTGTAATTCCTCTTCCGCTTGCTTCCTTCCAGTGATATCCAGAAGTGCTACAATGCTTTTGCGGGTTTGGGGTGTCATAGATACGGTCATCAGAACATTACTAATCTTACCATCCTGACCCACAAAACATGATTCGTAATTTCTGGGAGCAGCTTTTTCATTTATCTTGCGGATTTCATGGTATTGTTTCATCTGATCAAGATTGTCAGCTAAAAAGAAATCCGTCCATCTTTTCTTACCTTCAATATCTTCTTTCAAATACCCCGACATTCTCTCAAACTCAACATTGACTTGACTAATGGTATTATCTTCCTCAACGACAATCATGGCAGTGGCAACCGTATTAAAAATATCCTTGAAACGGTCGGTGATATCAACGATCACCATCATAAAGCCCCGGGGCAAGTTAGCTTCATCACGCACTAATGTAACATTTAGTTCAGCTAGAAAATGAGAACCATCCTTCCTGATCAGGACAAATTCATTTTGTTGGTTTCTTCCTTCTAGCAATGCCGGTTTCATTTCTTGATAGGCTTCCTGATCATGGGGCGCTATAAAATCAATGCTAAGCATGCCAATTAAATCTCCAATATGATCATATCCCAACAGTTGCCCCATTTGCTGGTTGGATATAATGATTTTACCATTTAGATCGGTCATCCCAATACCATTAGGAGATGTCTCCACCAAGGTGCGATACAGTTCCTCGCTAACCTGCAGGGCCTTTTCCGCACTACGGTGCTCAAAAACAAGCTTCTTATTTTTCAGGGCCTTGTTTACGGTGGTAGCCAGAATCTTTAAATAATTACGTTCAACATCTTTTATAATATAATCGTCTGCCCCGCCTTTTATAGCTTTGACTGCAGTTTCCTCATCCCCGTTTCCGGTGGTGACAATTATGGGGATATCTTTATCGACTATCTTATCGAGGATATCAAAAAGGGTACCGTCTTCCAAAGAAAGATCACAAATTACAATATCAAATTTTTTGTTATTCAGAACTTCATGAGCCTGAGATATTGAACCTGTTAATGTATATTGGTAAGGTAAGCCTTGCTCTTTGACAACACGCTTGAATGCCATTTGATCAACTGGATCATCTTCAACCAATAAGACTTCAATTAATTTGGTATCTACCATATTCTGTTGTTTCCCTCCAACAGGAAGCAAGGGGACGTTCTTTTTGCTTCCTTCCCAATGTTGCCAAAAAAAGTAAGCAAAAAGAACGTCCCCTTGCTTCCAAAATTCTTCAGCTATCCTAATCTGGCAGTTCACTCAAAGTCCAGTACAGATCAACAACCCGTATTACCTCTACAAACTGTTTGTAATCGACCGGTTTTACCATATAACCTGCCGCACCCAGGTTGAAAGATTGGATTCTATCCCATTCCCCATGGGATGTAGTCAATACAATAACCGGGATTTTTTTAATAGCATCATCCTTTTTGGCTACTTCTAAAAATTCAATGCCATTCATCCTGGGCATATTCAGATCAAGCAGGATAATTGCTGGCTTTACATTACAATCATCTCTTAAGAATTCCAGTGCCTCTTCTCCATTTTCGCGAATAATCAGTTTATTTAAAACCTTAATGTCTTTCAAAGCCCGTTGAACGGTCATTGCATCAATCCGGTCATCTTCCACCAATAAAATGGGTTTTTTAGTTCGCATTAGTCATCCTCCACATGTCATTTTTAGGCGAAGGCAGGGTGAAATGGAAGGTGCTTCCTAAACCGATCTTCGATTCAACCCAGACCTTTCCACCATACATTCCAACAATCTTCTTAACAATAGTCAGTCCTATACCAGTGCTTTCAAATTCATCCCGTGATTTTAACGTTTGAAAAATCGTGAATATTTTATCAAAATACTTTTCCTCAATACCACATCCATTATCTTTTACACTAAATTGCCAATAATCATCCTGGTTCTGACATGATATTCTTATTTCACCGTTGGGTTTGTCCATATATTTAATGGCATTACTTATTAAGTTCTCAAACAACTGAAAAATACGGGTTCTTTCTAGCCTTAATAACGGCATCTCATTTTCGATCAGTATAGAAATGTTATCGGGTGGCACCAGTATTTCGATTACTTCATTTATCACTTCATTAAGGTTTATTTGGTCCTTCGATTCCTCAGTTTTGTTTAACCGCGAATACTGCAATATTCCTTCTAACAGATTATGCATTCTAGTAGTTCGGTTAAGCAGCATAGTCAACTGTTCTTGCCCCGCTTCATCAAATTTATCTTGATAATCAGCATAAATCCATTCGGCCAAAGATCTAATTCCCCGCAGCGGAGCTTTTAGATCATGTGATACTATATAGGCAAAATCTTTTAACTCGCGGTTGGTAGATTCTAACTCTTGCATAAGCTCCTGGCTTCTTTTTTCCACCGCCCGACGCTGGGTAATGTCTTCACCCAAAACGGCAAATCCAGCGCTGCTGCCGTCGGGGTTAAGTAGTATGGTATTGTTCCACAGAATTATCCTGCGTTTACCAGACCTGGTTAGCAGTTCACTTGCTCCAAAGTTTGGAGAAATACCCCGTTCCAGGCTCTTTTTGATAATACGCCGATCTCGCTTACGAATATCCGGGGGAACAAATGTATCAAACCAATCCTGGTTAATGACCTCTTCCCGCTTCCAGCCTAACAACTGGAGTAAAAAGTCGTTACAAAAGGTTATTCGGTTCTGATCATCCAGCATAGCGGCCACCAGCTTGACGTTTTCCAAGGTCTCACGAAATCTACGCGCATATTCCTTGCGAGCTTCTGTGGCATGTCTATGCTCGGTTATGTCTACAGCAATACCAACAAAGTATAAAGAATTACCACTCCTGTCTTTAACGGTGGTACCGCTGGATGTATTCCAGTGCCAGCTGCCGTCCTTATGTTTGATTCGGTATTCAATACTTTTCTGAGGCATGTTGGTGCTAAAGCCCTTGTTAACAAAATCCCAGCAAATATGGACATCATCTGGATGGATAAATTGCTCAAAGGGTCTATCAATAATCTCATATACATCATGCCCCAATGTTTCTGTCCAACCGGGTGATACAAAAGTAAATTTTCCATCATTGGATACAGCATAGATAATGCCATTGGTATTTTCAAAAATGCTGCGCAGCTCCGCTTCGCTCTCACGCAGTCTCTCTTCAATGATCCGTTGGCGGGTAATATCAGTTCCGGTGCCAATGAAATAGTTGGATGAACCCTCTTTATCAAAAAGAGAGGTAATGTTCCAGCTTATAAGTCGATATTTCCCATCCTTGGTCAGCCAGTGGTTTTCAAAATATTTCTTTAGACCAGGTGAACTCCAATTTACATCGGTAACGTTAAATATAGCTTTAGTAGGTTTAATATCTTCCGGGACAACCATATCCCAGATGTATCTGCCTTTGACATCATCAAAGGTATACCCTGTAATCTGTTCACATACCTGGTTAAACCTTATAATGAGACCGTTTTGGTCACAAACAGTGATCAAGTCTCCGGCGGTGTCAAGTAAGGCAGCGTTGAAATTGCGTTCCTCCTGTAGTTGTTGTTCCGCCAGTTTACGTTCGTTTATATCGGCAGTGAGACCAGTCATCCTGCTCGGGTGGTCGTATATATCCCTGGCTACCACTTTTCCGATCCCCTGAACCCATTTCCACTCGCCGGATTTGGTCAAAAATCGGTATTCAGCTTCATATTGGGAGGTATTTCTTTGTATGTGATCATTCATACGTTTTAATACAGCAGGTCTGTCATCAGCATGAATCAGGTTCTTCCATGCCAGGTAAGTTGGCTCAATATCTCCCTCAGAGTATCCCAGCATCCTATGCCAGCTAGAACTATAATATAATTCTCCTGTTTCAAAATTCCAGTCCCAATAACCATTGTTACTACCTTCCAAAACCAGCCTAAGGCGTTCCTCGCTTTCCCTTATAATTTCATCTGTAGCCTCCAACTGGTGTAACCGCTGTAGGCCCATAGTAGATAAAATTCGGGTTAACTGCACGCAAAATGCCATTATTGATTCTACACGATCTTCAGTAATAATGGGAATACGGCGGAGGGCATCTATATAGGCATATTCGTCAAACCCGAATTCACGCGCCTGGCAGCAGAATAATTCCTCATCAGGTGGCTCAGACAAAAACTGTCCAGTGAAGAACGTACCTAAATGCTGGTTATCCACTGTTATGGGAACCGCACAATCTATAAGGCCATTTAAGCATTTGTAGAGTATGTAAGGCTTTTCATGCAAGTGCTCTTTGAGATATTGGTCGCTCTGCCTGCACCGACACTCCGTTTGCGGGCAAACCCGGTGAAATTTAGTGCAAATATCCTGCCAACCCACAGCGAGTAGTATTTTCCCATCCGCATCAAGAATTGAAGTAGCCATCCCACTGAAATTATAAAAATTTTCCATCAGTTTTTGCAGCATTGGTATATCTAATATCTCATTCAAATGATAACGCAAAGTTTTTCTCTCCTTATTTCTCGGTACCGTGTAGAATAATTCCCAGATTGGCCAGGCCTTGCTTAAATAAACTAAGGCTCTTATCGAAATTTGCACAGGCTTCGTGACTGTCTTCAATATCGCCTTGTTCGGCAGCATGTTTTATTCTTAAGGCCATATCCACAACTGTCCGAGCCCCTACGGTCTCTGCGGATCCTTTCAGCTTATGGGCCAGGCCGGCTATTACCTGTAGGTCAGAACTTTTCTTAATCTCATCTACAGCTTGGGCGGAAGTATGACAAAACACTTCGGCTATGTCCCTCATAAAGTCTCGGTCACCGCCAGTACGCAATATGAGTCCGTTCTGATCGATAACTTCACTATACGCAGACGTTAGCTGCATAATTATTTTATGCAATTCTACAGGATCAACAGGCTTGGTAATATATCCATCCAAACCCTCTGCTAGTAAGTTCTCGCGATCCTTTTCGGAAGCGTACGTGGTCATTGCTACTACCGGAATATTTTGGGTATGGCTGTTTCTTTTCATTTTCCTGGTAAGTGCCAGTCCATCAATTTTGGGCATGGAAATGTCCATCAATACAATGTCAAATATTTCATTGCCTAGAATTGACAGAGCCTTCTGCCCATTAACAGCGGTTTCTACTACATACCCTTTTTTCTCTAGAAGCCGCGAGATTACCAGCAGGTTTACCTCATCATCCTCTACTACCAGTACCCGCAAAGCCTTTTGTGCATATTCATTAACTACATCGGTATCTTTAAACACATTTTACATCCTTTCTTAAGGTATTTTACCCCCAGATGAAGTCTTCCTAATTATAATCGACTTCAATTTTAATCTGTACCATAATATATACTTTTTGGCAATAGTTTTCAGAGTATCCAGTGGTCTAATATCCTCTTCATCTTCTGCAATTCAACCGGCTTGCTAATATAATCATCCATGCCTGCATCCAGACACATCTCCCTATCTCCCTCCATAGCGCGGGCAGTTACGGCTATAATCGGAATATGTCTCCCTAGGCACAACTCTCCTTCCCGGATGGCCTGGGTAGCCTGAAAGCCATCCATACCCGGCATATGGCAATCCATAAAAACCAGGGCATAATCATTATTGAGTGCCGCATCTACCGCTTCGCTGCCGTTAGTCACCAACTGCACCGAGAACCCCAGTTTTTTTAACTGAAACTGGGCTACCATACCGGCAACCTGATCGTCCTCAACCAATAAAATTGGGAGCTTGGGTTTCGTTAGAACACCATCAGAATTGGCAACGGATACTGGGGGTGATTTAGGTTCGAGCTGATTCTCGCCGGTGCATTCATCCAATTTACCGGTAGATAGAGTAAAAGGTAATACAAACCAGAAAGTTGATCCCTGACCAAGCGTACTTTCCAAACCAATAGTACCGCCCATAGCTTCCACAAACCGTTTGCAGATAACTAGCCCCAGGCCGGATCCGCCATGCCTGCGGGTTATGGAGGTGTCGACCTGGACAAAAGGCTGAAACAATTTATTTTGGTCATCATAGGAAATACCTGTACCGGTATCAGTAACTGCAAACCTGATACTTCCGCCGTATTCATTTTCTTCCTCCAGTGAAACCTGCAAGGTTACGTGACCCTGATCAGTAAACTTGATAGCGTTAGTAGTGAGATTGATTAGAATCTGGCGCAGCCGCACCG
>JAQUUV010000087.1:3752-8186 GCA_028693695.1 Syntrophomonas sp. | reverse complement strand
TTACCTGTTGTACTCTTTCCGCCCAATATTCTATCTTTGCCATTGAATCATCCTCGCCTGCTGAAGCTACTTTTACAACTTCTGTATCATTGATCTGGATACCAATGTTGTAATATCCGTTTTCGTCAGAGCGTATGAGCAGACCAGGTATGTGGTCCTTTTCAAGCAGTCCGATTTTAAATTCATCCAGGCTTAATATAGGGGTTTCTATGCTTTGTACATCATGCATTAGCAAATCAGCCATGTTCCGACCTCCTTATTTTCCACCTATTATCTCGCATAGTTTCCCGAATTATTTTTCACATTATGTTGACGTTGAAGAGTCTGGATCTGAGGTACCCATGTCTGTAGCTTTTCATTTATGTTGCTGTCTGTAGCCTGATCAACAAACAACACCTTGTCTTCAGCGAGCTGAACTCCGAGATTATAGCAGCCCTGCTGCATATCTGAACTAACTAAAAGCCCTTCATATTCCTCTTTGGCATATAGTCCATCCTTTATGAAATCTTTTTTGCTTACAATTGACCCTCTTTTATCTTGCATTTCTTATCCTCCTTCCTACAAAGGTTGCCTTACCTTGGAATCATCAAATAATAGTTATCTGGTCTTATCTTTTCATGAACCCTTAATTTATTTTCTCCTTAAGTAAGGTTTTTATGTAATTGTTATTTTTTACATAAAATTGAGGGTGTAGAGGATAGTCGATGTCCCTATTTTCCTTGTTCAATTAGTCGCTGCTTTTCGGCTTTGGTGAGTCTTTTTATTTGGTACTCCCTTTGCATGGCCTCACTTTTGCTGGCCTGGCTTTCTATATATACAAGTTCCACAGGAGTTCGCCCACGGGTATACTTGCTGGCCAAGCCCTCTTGATGCTCTTGCAGTCTTCGGTCGATATCCACGGTATAGCCAGTGTAATAGGTTTTATCTCGGCATTTTAAGATGTAAACATAAGGCACGACCTGCATCTCCTTATAATGGAGTAAAAACTTAAAAGAGCGGGGAAGTAATCTCCCCCGCTCCTTCACTGCTTTGCCGTTTATTAAAAACGATGGTGGCTCACTTTCAATGGTAAGTTAAATTTATGGGTGATAGAACTGGCGATTTCTTCTATGTCAACTAAGGTAACATCGATTACCAGACATTTTAACTTGGCGTAAATCCGGTATGCATTGTCCAGTTCTTCTGCCACTAGTTCATCCAAACTGTCGATATCCTGGGGTAGATCGAAGCTGCGGGCTCTCTCTTTTCTCAATTCTAGTAAAGTATCTATGTCGATGGTTAAGCCTACCATCGGCACTTTACCTATTAACTCCATAATCTCCTTGGGGATCTCTGTATCCAGCACGATAGGGAAATTGGCAACCTTCATTCCCAGGTTGGCTAGGTGCATGGATAAGGGGCTTTTAGACGTCCGCGGCAAGCCCAAAATAATTAGATTAGCATCATGAATGGTATCCAAATTTATACCATTGTCGTGATCTATGGTATACTCTATGGCCTTTACACGGTTGAAATAATCATCATCCTTTTGATGAGTCAACCCAATAATGTTGGTAGGTTTCAAACCGGTTTTCATATGAATCGCATTGAAAAGAGGTTGCAGTACGTTGACTGCCGCAACCCTCTTTTCTTTGGCTTTATCCTCCAAAAAGTCGGCGAGTTGAGGCTTTACCATGGTATATATGATAATAGCATCTTCTTCCATCGCCCGGTTAATAATTTGAATTACCTGATCTTCTTTGGTTACGCGGGAAAAACGTGTGATAGTTCTCTCAATATCGAACTGCAATACCGAGGCGACTGCAATTTTCTCCGCAGTCTCGCCTACCGAGTCGGATACAGCAAAAATATGCAATTTTTCAGACATCTTATACTCCCCCTTTATTAATTATCCTGCCGTTTCGCTCGTGCTGCGATTTAACGCTGCTTATTATTTTATTCGACCATTAGGAACATTTATCCTCTTTTTATAGAGATAAAAGTAATGCTAACATCGAATCCTACTATTATTATACAACAATCAATATGGCAAGGGCGCACAGGGGGACGGTTCTCTTGTGCGTCCCTTCAGTTCCCAAAATACTGACGCACAAGAGAACCGTCCCCCTGTGCGTGTTGCCTGTTACTGGGGTAATACCGGCTGAGACAGATTCGTAGTTGCAGGCGGTATTGTATTCTGGGGCGACTGAGTTTTCCCATCGCTAGTATTTGGAGTAACCGGCGCGGGCGTCGGAACCGTATTAGGTCCCGGGGCAGGAGTTGGATTCGGCTGAGGAAGAGTGCCCGGCACTGTACCTGGTTCCTGGGGAGCAGGGGTTATCGGCGTAGCAGGTTCTTCTGCTGGTGCTTCTTCAACCACGGGAATGAACGGCTTCTCCCTAAAAACTGACTTATTAATGAGACTGTTCATATAATCTCTCCATACCGGACCCGCTACTGTTCCCCCATAGGTTCCTAAGCCCTTTATTTCCGAATTGTCGCTGTTACCTACCCAGACTGCGGTTACTAGTTCGGAAGTATAACCCACATACCATAAATCCTGACTGGTTTTTTTGCCACTTCGCCCTTCGGTGGTTCCAGTCTTTCCTCCGCTATTGAGGGCGATCCGAGCATTGCTACCTGTCCCTTCACTCACCACCGCTTTTAGTATATTATCCATTGTTGTAGCGCTATTGCTTTTTATAATTTGTTTGGAGCCGGATCGGTCGTCATATATGATCTTTTTGCTGGCATCGACTATTTTTATCACGGTAAAAGGCTCTTCATGCCTACCTGCAGCTGGAAAGATTGAGTAAGCGGAAGCTAACTGCAGGGGAGATATCCCCCGGATCATCCCTCCCAGAGCCAAAGCCAGGTTTTGATCCTGTTTATCCACCGTGGTAATGCCATAATCAACCAGGTACTTGGCAGCCTTTTCAACCCCCAACTTGTTCAATACCTCCACAGAGGCGACATTGTAAGAATGCACCAATGCATCCCTTACCGTGACTTTATCCGGGCTGGCTGCATAGTTGTCCGGACTGTAACCGTTAAAATCACGTTTACTGTTATTTAAAACCGTGTCAGTTTTAATAATACCTTCGTTTAGAGCCGCTGCGTAATACAGGGGTTTGATAGCGGAGCCAGGTTGTCGGGGACTTATCGCCATATTTATCTGATTGCGCTCCCAGCTAACCCCTCCTACCATAGCCATGATTCCACCGGTAACCGGATCTACTGATACCAGGGCTATGTCCTTGGCGGTAATCCCCCGGTTCTTGAAAGAATTAGCATTATTAACCACTGATGCTTCCGCCGCATTCTGCATCCGGCTATCTATAGTAGTATATATCTTCAACCCGCCTCCGTAGAGTTTCTGCGCCCCGACCATATCCTCCAGCAAGGCACTGAGATAGGTCATGTAGTAGGGATGGTTGTTAGGATTTTGGCTAAACTTCTTAATATTGAGTTTTTGTTTCATTATGCTCTGGCCTTCAGAGGCCGATATTATGCCTTGTTCAACTAATAGATCCACCACCGTCTGCTGACGTTGCTTCAATCCTTCCAGGTTGCGATCAGGCGAATAGAATTCCGGGGACTGAATAATACCTGCCAGCATAGTCATCTCGGCTTTGTTCAGCGCTGATAGGTCTTTCCCAAAATATGAATTGGCGGCGCAGGCCATTCCCGAGCAGCCTCGTCCCACATAGATCTCATTCAGATACATGTTTAGGATGGCCTCTTTGGTATACTTCCCTTCGATAGCGGTAGCTATAAATAATTCTTTAATTTTGCGGCTATAGCTCTTTTCATTGCTAAGAAACACAGTACGTGCCAATTGCTGGGTAATGGTGCTCGCACCCTGGGCTTTGGAGCCCTCTTTCAGGTCGTTATATATAGCCCGCCCTATGCTTTTGGCATCGAACCCGGAGTGCTGGTAGAAACGGCGGTCCTCCACCGCTACCACAGCATCCTTGAGGAATTTAGGGAAGTCCTCGCTATATTGGCGTTGGTAACCCAGTTTGCCCATTACCTTCTGGTCGCTATAGTAAACTACTGTTTGCTCCTGGATACGATATTCCCAGCTGTTTATCCCGGTAAAGAACTGGGCTACTTTGGGGGTGGTCTGGGTCAGGGTTACTCCTATGTAGAAGAAAGCGACAAATATGATTAGACCACCTAGTGCCATAAGAAATTTTAATGAATTTTTCATCTTATCAGACTCCTAATTTTAATCGAAACCCACTGTTCTTTTCTTATTATATAATCTAACTCAATATTATTATATTCCTCACCAAGAAGAAATAAGCACTTAACAAGTATTCTACGCAAAATATTCGATAATTCTTTCTATATAAGGGACTACCAAAAAATAACCCCGTCATTTACTCCGGTCTTTTCCGCACTATACTGCGTTATCAAAGCTGGAAATACGTCCAGTATGACTGCGCTTTG
>JAQUUV010000087.1:0-3652 GCA_028693695.1 Syntrophomonas sp. | reverse complement strand
TGACGCCTTGTCTAGTGCCAAAAATCCTCGGAGTATTCTGCCTGGTTTATTTCTTAGTAGTCCCTAACATAAATAGCAGTTTATTCCGACCTCAATATGCTTTACAATAAATAGGGTGTCCTTATTTGTCTAATATACAAATAAGTATTTCCCCAAGCTGGTATTGATATCTACATTTTTCAACTAATCAATATACGAGGAGGACCATCTAATGGAAAAAAAGACTCCGGATAGCCAAGTAATCGTTGTTACCTCCGGCAAAGGAGGGGTTGGGAAAACCACCACTGTTGCCAACTTAGCTACCGGCTTAGCCAAACTTGGCTATAGCGTAGTGGTAATGGACCTGGATATTGGCCTAAAGAAACTGGACTTAATTCTAGGCCTGGAAAATCGCGTCATATACGATATTATTCAGGTGGTAGAGGGCGAATGTAGCCTGAAGCAAGCGTTAGTTAAGGACAAGCGTTTTCCCGCCCTCTATATGTTGCCGGCAGCCCAGACCAGGAATAAGGATGATATTACAACCACGCAGGTAGAAGCAATCTGCGAAGAACTCAAGCCGGACTTCGACTTTATTTTTATCGATTGCCCGGCAGGAATTGAGCAGGGTTTTCGCAACGCCATCGCTGCCGCAAACAAGGCCATTGTCGTAACCAACCCTGAAGTATCTGCGGTAAGGGATGCCGACCGCATTATCGGCATGCTTGAATCCGCCGATTTTAAAGACATCAAGCTGCTGGTAAACCGCCTCCGGCCGGAAATGGTACGTAGCGGCGATATGCTCAGCATAGAGGATTTGATGGAACATCTGTGTATAGAGTTACTGGGAGTGGTGCCTGAAGATAGAAGCGTCGTAATTTCCACTAACCGGGGGGAACCTATTATTCTTAACGAGCATTCTTCAGCCGCTCATGCCTTTAATAACATCGTACAGCGTTTACTGGGCAATAATGTGGACTTAATGACATTGGAAGAGGATTCTTTCTGGCGCAAACTGAAACGCAACCTGGGTTTTAAAAACTAGGAGAGGGGGTAGCAGACTGTGTTTGAATTTCTAAAAAAGGTATTTGCCAACGAGGACAATTCTAGCCGCAACAAGGCCAACGATCGGTTGCGATTGGTTCTGACCCACGACCGCATCGGCGCCTCTTCTCAGTTAATGGAAACTTTACAAGAAGAAATCATTGCTCTTATCGCCAGCCACGTTGAGATAGAAGGTACCCCCGAGGTGCACTTCATCACGGAAGGCAGGCGCACCGCGCTGGACATCAGTATTCCATTAAAAGGTAGGTAGATGAGTTTGGCTAAGATTGATATTAAGGGTGTAAACAAAAGCTTAGTTTTCGTTTTTTCCAGCGGAAGTGGGGAGGAATACGCTTCTCTTCTCAAGAATAGATTTGAAAGTAACCGACAGCTTTTCGAAGGATCTCCAGTGCTTTTTCAGGGGGATGGGCTACAGCAGCTGTCCCGGGAAGAGGTTGCCGCCCTGCAGCGACTGTGCCTGGATTACGGTATGATTTTACATAATGTCCATGTCCCCAGTCGCGGGGAAAAGCCGGCCGGTGAGGATATGTTTATCTACCGGACTTTGCGCAGCGGTCAAAATCTGCACAGCGAAGGCTCCATGATTATCTGGGGTGACGTTCATGAAAGCGCGGAGCTTACCGCAGCCAAGGATGTGATCGTTCTGGGTAAGCTGGAGGGGGTTGCCCACGCCGGTTGTTACGGAGATGTAAGCAGCACCATTTTTGCTCTCAACCTGTGTCCCAAGCAATTGCGCATCGGTGATAAAATATCGCGGGCTTCCGGTGACTATGAAAAAAATCCGGTTCCCCAGATAGCCTACACCGAGGGTGACAATATCTGCATCAAGGAGTACAAGCCCCGATAAATTAAGTGAATAAGTTGATAAGTTGGGTGCCTGGCACCAACGAAAATGAAAGGAGAATGAGTAGATGGATACTAACTTGGCACCCGAGTCAACAACTGTGAAGCAGGAGGCTAAAACGGGCTTCAACTTCAAGAAGTGGCTCCTGCCGCTGTTTTTGGTGGCGCTAATTCAGTTGTTAGTCATGATTGGCATTTTTGCCAGACCGGAGATGACCCTCTATGATTCCTGGTTTCGCCTGAAGGGGGTACAGAAGCCCGGCGATAACGTTGTTGTAGTAGCTATCGATGATGCATCTGTAAGCAGAATTGGTCCCCTTGCATGGCCCCGGACAGTTCACGCTGACCTCTTAAAAAAGCTGAGTCAGGCCAAAGTAGTAGGCTTCGACCTAACTTTCAACTCAGAAAAGGATACCCAAGAGGACCAAGCTTTTGCTGAAGCTATTGCCGATCACGGTCGGGTGGTCTTGGCAAGCAAGCTGACCTTTGACAAAGATGAAACAGGCGAAATCATGGAGGGCTTAGAAGCGCCCCTGGAAAATCTAATGATGGGGGCAGCAGGAATCGGCTTTGTTAATACCCCTGTCGAAGCAGATCAGGTGGTAAGGCGTCTTTCCATGGTAGACGTCAACCTTTTTGATATGCCTTTCCCATCCTTCGCCCTAGCTACATACTTGGTGGCAGAAGAATTGAACCCCAATGACATAAATTTGATGCCTGGGTACCTCGTAGTTAAAGGCCAAAAAATTCCTATTAATGATTTAAACCAAGCCATGCCTACCTTCTACGGACCGACTGAAACCTTTAAAACTATCAGCTATGCCGATATTATTAAAGGTGATGTAAGCCCGGATTACTTTAAGGATAAAATAGTACTGATCGGGGCAGCTACTGCCGAAGACCATGACACGTACGCAACACCCTATTCCACCACCAATATGGTTAAGAACGGCTCCCGAGCAGCACCGGGAGTAGAAATCCATGCTAACACGGTACAAAGTTTCCTGAACTCCAGTTGGTATCGTCAGGTAGGGTCAGGCTATAACTTCCTGTTCCTGTTCCTCATAGCGATCCTAACCACCCTGGCAGTTGCCGGTCGTAAGCCGTGGGTGGGGCTTATGGGCACGATGGGAGTTGTGGCAGTTACACTTGGTACGGTTTACTATTTATGGAACGCCACCCATCTATGGTTGAATCTTGCGGCTCCGCTGGCAATCATTATCCTGGTTTACGCAGTAGTAACCTCCACCGACTTCATCCTGGCGGAGATGGCGCGTCGTAAAACCAAAGCTATGTTCTCTCGTTATGTTTCCGCTGATGTAGTTGACGAGCTTATGGCCAATCCCGATCAGATGGCACTGGGTGGCAAGAAACAGGTGGTTACGATAATGTTTACTGATATACGAGGCTTCACCGCCTTTAGTGAGAATAAAGATCCAGTTGATGTTATTTCCCGTTTAAATGAATACCTCACCGCGCAGACTGATGTTATCCTAAAACACGGAGGTACCCTGGATAAGTATATGGGTGATGGTGTGATGGCTTTTTTTGGAGCTCCTGTCTACTATGAAGACCATGTCGAAAGAGCAGTTAGGGTAGCTCGAGATATTCAGGAGAGAGTAGTAGAACTAAATAAAAAATGGGCCAAAACAGGTGATCTCCCCCTACTGATAGCGGTAGGTATTAACACCGGTCCGGTAGTGGTAGGTAACGTAGGCAGCCCTGAACGTATGGACTATACCTTGATCGGTGAAGATGCCAACCT
>JAQUUV010000003.1:28359-39367 GCA_028693695.1 Syntrophomonas sp. | reverse complement strand
TTTATTTTACACCCTTCTTTTCCAGTATATCCACCGGGTTAAGAATTGTACTCACAACCGTAATTGCTGCAATGGCAGGTGCAATAATGTTTTCTAAGGAGGAGAATGAATAATGGATCATCTGTGGCAGCTGGTTGTGCTTATGGGAATAGTAACATATATCCCCCGCATGCTTCCCATGGTTTTTTTAAGTGATATACGCCTACCACGGTTTTTTAATTCATTTCTCAGATTTGTGCCTTATGCTGCCTTAGGGGCTTTAATATTTCCTGGAATCCTAAACTCCACCGGTAACACGGAGTCAGCGCTTGCCGGTGGCATCATCTCAATTGTCCTGGCATTCTTGCGTATGAATTTAATTTTGGTGGTGTTTGGTGGTATTTTAGGGGTTTTTATGTGGGGAATGCTAGCTATTTAGTATCTGTTCCAGTTCTAGAAACGTACATTTCATTCTTCATACTACTCCATCCAGGTCGTTAACAATCTTTTTAAGCGATCCGTAATCTAAAGGATAGAGCGTTTATATTAAGAATGTGGGCGTGGTGGGTGAGGGGTCCTGCCCCAGTAGTCCCATAGCGCTAATGATCTGAGACGCCAATGTCTTTATCAGCACAAATCAGCTATGTTCAGAAAAAGGCGTTGGACTTAATTATAATTATAGATTCTTCCGAATTCTCCTTCTATTGCTCCACCAAAGTTGTCGCCGTGACAATCGACTGATCTCCATCATCGTCCAATTGGTCTTTATACGTAACAGTAATAGTTTCACCCAAAGCAGCCCCTAAAGTGCTGGATCTAGTACTGGTCCTAGTGTCAATTTTTATGGTTCCCCTGAATACTCCGGCATTATGGTCGATTTCATTTAGGCTTACGGAAAAACCTCTGGTATCCGTACGAGAAGACTTTACATAGACCTTTATTGTCTGTTTGTTCCAATATTTTGTATTCAGGTCGCCGTCAGTAAGCGTTATGATCAAACCATTGCTATAAGAAGCAGTACTAAGAGTTATTTCCCCGGTTATGCCTTCAACCACACTGGCTGTAGCCTGAGTGTCACCATAAGTTGCAGTTATAGTATCGCCCACTACTGCCTTTAGGTTTCTCGGAATTAAATCCCATCTAGTTAACCTTTTCAACTTAACATAGTCTCTAAATATCCCGGTATTGTTCCCTGTTTCTGTTAAAGTCACCGTAATCCCCTGTGGGCAACTACTAGAACTAATATTTACGTTTACAGTCTGTTTCGTACTAGTATTCGTGTTCCGGTCATTATCGGTCACGGTAATTTCAATAATATCTCCCAACGTGTAGGAATCAGTATTTAATTTAATACTGCCAGTGACTTCGTGGATTACCGGCGCTGCTGCTGTACTAATAGCATTTGATTCAGCACTTGGAGCACTTGCAAGCGTTGTTTCTGTTTGTGCTACTCTTGATTTGAATTTGTATGCTGTGCTTGCTGTAAGTTCTGTGAATACATTTAATGACTGCCATATTGGGCCTTGTGCTACCCCGCCAATGTCAGTTATTGCATATTCATAGGTTTCACCCAAATCTGTCAGCGTTATTTGTGTTGAAGTTGGGCTTCCACTTACTGTTGGTGTTGTTGCTGCTCCAACATATGCAGCTCTCGCTACTACCGCACCGGTTGCTACTGTCCCGTTTCCGGTTGCATCTGTTGATGTTGCTACGACGATGAGATATTTACCAATGTCAGCTACAACTGGTGTATAGGTCGTTCCTGTTCCTACTTGTGTATCGGTTCCTGATTCATAAGTTGCATCATCGGAACGGTACCATGTGTAGGTCAGGTTTGTCTTTGTTCCAAGTGTTCCCACATCTACTGTCAACCCTGTGCCAAACGTTGCTGGCGTTACTGCTGTAAATGCTGGGGATCCACTTTGAACTGGCAATGTATTAATAGCATCAGATTCTGCACTTGGATCACTCGCCAGCGTTGTTGCTGTTTGGGCTACTCTTGATTTGAATTTGTATGGCGTACTTGCTGTAAGCCCTGCAAATACATTGGATGACTGCCATATTGGTAAGCCTTGTACTGCACCGTTAATGTCAGTTATTGCATATTCGTAAGTTACACCCAGGTTTGTCAGAGTTATTCGTGCTGAAGTTGGGCTTCCACTTACTGTTGGTGTTGCTGCTACTCCAGCATACGCTGCTCTGGCTACTACCGCACCGGTTGCTACTGTTCCATTTCCAGTTGCATCTGTTGACCTTGCTACTACGATGAGATATTTACCAATGTCAGTTACAGCCGGTGTATAGGTTGTCCCTGTTCCTACTTGTGTATCTGTTCCTGAATCATAAGTTGCATCATCCGAACGGTACCATGTGTAGGTCAGGTTTGTGTTTGTTACAAGTGTTCCCATACCTACTGTCAGCCCTGTACCAAACGTTGCTGGCGTTACTGCTGTAAATGCTGGGGATCCACTCTGGGCTGGCAATGCTGCCACTGCAATTGTTACCATTGCTGCTGCTGGAGCTTTGAATACTTCTGAAAGCGCCGCTTTTGCTGGTGCTACTGTGTAATTTTGTCCAACTGCACCAATCGGCTTGGTTACGGTGATTGTTGCTACTGTATTTGTGTCGTTTAATATGACGCCTTTGATGGGTCCTAAATCTGCACCTGCCATTGTCCAATTACTATATACGACACCTTCTACTGAATCAAATATTCCCGTTGTTAAAGTATAGGTGATTGTATATGTGTCTTTGATTGCCGCCGCTATAGCATACGCTGCTTTGGCTTCTACCTCCGCACTGGTTGCTACTGTCCCGTTTCCGGTTGCATCTGTTGATGTTGCTACTACGATGAGATATTTACCAATGTCATCTGTAACTGGTGTATAGGTCGTTCCTGTTCCTACTTGTATATCGGTTCCTGAATAGTTTGGATCATCAGAACGGTACCATGTGTAGGTCAGGTTTGTCTTTGTTCCAAGTGTTCCCACACCTACTGTCAGCTCTGTGCCAAATGTTGCTGGTGTTCCGGCTGTAAATGCTGGGAAGCCACTTTGAGCTGCTGCTGTACTAATTGCATACGATTCAGCACTTGGAGCACTAGCAAGCGTTGTTTCTGTTTGTGCTACTCTTGATTCAAATTTGTATGCTGTGCTTGCTGTAAGTCCTGTGAATACATTCGATGACTGCCATGTCGGTGAGCCTTGTGCTGTTCCGCCAATATTAGTTATTGCATATTCATAGGTTCCACCCAAAACTGTCAGAGTTATTTGTACTGAAGTTGGGCTTCCACTTACTGTTGGTGGTGCTGCCGCTGCTCCATCATACGCTGCTCTGGCTACTCCCGCACCGGTTGCTACTGTCCCAGTTCCTGTTGCGTCTGTTGACGTTGCCACTACAATGAGATATTTACCTACATCAGCTGCAACTGGCGTATAGGTTAATCCTGTTTTTATATTGGTATCGTCTCCTCCACCAACAGCATTATCAGTAGAACGAACCCATTGATACGTTAGGTTTGTTGTTGTTCCAAGATTTCCTACGCCTACTGTCAGCTGTGTGCCAACTGTTGCTGGCGTCCCGACCGTAAATGCTGGAGATCCACTTTGGGCTGGCAATGCTGCTACAGCTTCTGCATCTGCATCTGCTTCAGCTACTGCTCCTGCTAGTGTGCTAAATGTTATATTTACCTGGCTGATTCTCCCGCTATCGACTTCCAGTATATCACTCGTGTAAATATTGGTTCCCTGATACGAGATGGTCAAGGTGAATTCTCCTGGAGGCAGATTATTAATCAGAAACGAACCGTTTGAATCAATTATATCTCCCCAACATTTATTATTATCTTGATTCTGTGCTATTATTAACATTCCTGTGGGAATTCCTGCTTCTATAGATTTCCCGACAATGGCACCCTTATCAGGAAAAAAGGTTCGCCCACCGATGGTAGCAGTGATGCTCACGGTTAAGTTGTCGGGGATGGTTTCCATCACCACCCCTTCCGCATCAATGCTAGCCTTCTGGATATGGCCGGATCCATTTATCCTCGTATAATCAGCGCTCACTTGCATATCTTTGACTTCGACTCCGGTCGCAAGATCCACAATGGGATCCTTGGCTTGTTGATCAAGGGTTAGCTGTTCAATATTGGTATTGCCTTCGGCTACCACATGTACTGTATTGTCTGGTTTATTTATAGTCATAGTATTCAAATTAGAATTATCAAGATATACGCTGTGTGCTCCTCCGCCACTTATAATGGTGTCACCCTTTACCGTGACATTCTGCAGGTTACAATTCCCATCTTCTATGCCCTCTGCCAGAATCAAGCTACCGGTTATCACCATGTTCTTCAACATGACGCCCGCCACTGCTACGGTGACACTACCATTGATTGTTTGGGGATTAGCAGGCGATTCCGATCCATAGGTACCGGAACTGTTATAACTAATGGAGGCAACTTGGTTATTGCTCCCACCTCCGCCTCCTGACGAAGATGTGGTGGATGTAGGTGCCTGGATGTTAGTCGGAGCAGCTCCCCCCTGAATGGTCTGTAAGGCCTGGTTTACTACATTTACGTTTGAAGACGACACAGGAGTTGTTGGTACTTCCCCCGGCGTTTCTACTGCCGGTGGTGGTGGAGATGTACCAGCTTTAACCTGATCCATAGTTTTGGCAGTCGTCTGTATCCATTCGGTTGCCTGCACGAATTGCTGAGCCACCGCGGCTGGCATAGGTGCAGGAGATGAAGGTGGTACATTCTGTTGCGTTATTTGGGTACTCTGGTTCCCTGTCAGGGGAACGGTTTGGCCTCCATTGGTAACTTCAGTATTTCCTGTAAGGCAGCCAACTATTGATTCACCGTTAGGACTTACACTTATCATGAAAAAGGTTCCTCTTACAGCTGCGACTCCCCACGGCATATCAACCTTGATTTTGACCCTTTTAGTCCCGGCTACCTTCCACCACTGTGGTGCTTCGCTATTATCAGCTAACAATTCCCAGCCTTCCCGGCTGGCAATGAGTTGGTCATTAGTCTGGTAACTCTGGCCGGTTGGTGAATTTATATTATCGGTTTTTTCCAGGCTTTTCTGGTCTTCATGTTTGGTGGCCAGGGCTCCTAACATGGTTCCTTTTTTTATATCTAGTCCTAACGACTCTACGGCGGTTCCTTCTTGTCCATCTGTTCTTATATATTTTCTTCCAATTGATTCTTTTACGTTTATTTGGGTGTTTTCTTTGAGCAACATGCTGCTGCCGTCAGGATAGTCTAGTTCGGCAGTGCCTTGGGAGTCGGTGGTAATGGTATCTCCTATCTTTATGGTTGTTTCGGTGGTTATGGTTTTTTCCTGGTTGTTTATGTCTTTTATGGTTATGGTTCCGGTTTGTGGTTTTAGTTTTCCTTCCAAGGAGGTTATTGAGAGTACGGGGTCTTCAGTGAGTAGTATTCCCAATGCATGGGCCAGGTTGATTCTGGTGAAAGCTGCATCGGGCAGGAACTGTTTACCGTCAGCGCTTAGTCCTACCATGCCGGAGGCGATACCTACAGCTACTTCCGGAGCAGCCCAGTGGCTATTATCCATATCGTTGAGCTGAGGTAGACTTACTCCTTGTGAGGATTGTTTAGAAAGCCGTAATGTCAGACTAATCCCCTGGGCGCGGCTTAGAATTTCGTCCGGGTGAAAGCTGTTGTCAGGGTAACCACTCAGGTAACCTCCCTGGGTGGCGGTCGCTATATAGTCTCTGGCCCAGTGGTCTGAGGATACATCACTAAAGGATATCGGTAGGGTGGAATCAACTTTTAGCCCAGCGGCTTTAACCATTACTACAGCAGCCTGGGCCCGTGTTAGTCCTTCATTGGGATGGAATCCGCCATCAGGATATCCCTTAATGATGTGTTTATTAGCCAGATAATAAACATAGATGGAGTTGGCATCAGTGGAAGGGACGTCTTTGAACTCCCCTACAATTACAGGGGCAGTCGCGCTGGTATTCACCTCTTCCGTAGCTTGGGCAGAATTAACAAGCGTTAAGCATAAGCTTAGCACAAATAGCATTATTCCCCCCATCAATCCTGATTTTTCGCTAAAATTATACATAAAGTCCCTCCTTTCTCATTATATATTTCTATAACATTTTGGAATGTCCTGCATATTACTAATTTTTTTGGGTTTATTTCATTAACCTTTTTATAAAATCACAAAAGTTTATCTCCCTGCAGGGCTTCCCTTAAGTAAAGGAGGTATTGGTTATTCATTAGAAGAGAGCCTCGCATTTTGGCCAACTGACAGCAATAATATTCCGAGAGATACTTGAGCCTAGTAGTAATGTATTCAATCTTAAACCGTTCTCATGCGGATGTAGTTGATTTGGTGTCTAATTTTGCCATCAGCCTGAATAAAGCCAAAGAAAGGATCGAATAACAACATCGATAAAGAGTGGTTTAACTCAATGATGGTACGGTTCCCCCTTCAATATCTTAAATCCCCGGTAAACCTGTTCACTAAGGATTAGTACCGCCATCTGGTGGGGAAAGGTCATCTTGGAAAAGGAAATTATGTGATTGGCTCTCTTTTTTACAATGTCAGCCAAACCATGAGAACCACCTATTACCATGTTCACCTTACTCAGTCCTGACATATTCCATTTCTCCAGATATCGTGCCAGATCTTCGGAACTTAATAGTTCCCCCTGCCCGTCCAGAACCACCAGGATTTCATTGTCCCCTACTAAAGCCAATATTCGTTCCCCTTCTTTGCGCAGGATTTTTTCTATATCTTTTTCTCCAGCGCGGGGGCTCACTTTTTCCTCCAGGCCTTCTAGCAGTTCAATACCAGTATAAGGAACCAGTCGTTTAATATATTCATTAACACCCTGGGCATAAAACTTTTCGCGAACTTTTCCCACCGAAATTATTCTATATTTCAAGCTTCTTCACCCCCGTATTCGTTCTGATCCCTAGTCTAAACCAGCCTTAGATAAAAATAAAGCTCTTAGCACCATCAGTCGTGCAAAGAGCTTTTTAATCCGTTTATTTTGCGTGATCAGGAAGTTTAACTGCTTGTTTATGACTGATCCTGACCCAGCTTCACTTTTATGGTCAAATTCTCTATCTGCGTACTACCCTGACGCACTATTCTTACGATTTGCAGTTCTATTTCATCCCCAATTTTACTAGCAAATATTTTTTCCTGTAGCTCCTGCCCGTTCTCCACCGGTTCTCCGTTTATTTTGGTAACGATGTCATTCTCCTTAATCCCTACCTGATCAGCAGGACCACCTGGTACCGGAATTACTACCACCCCATTAGAAACAGGGAGATTATAATAGCTGGCCTCATCTGGACTAATCTCACCCAGGATCTTTATTCCCATGATTGGTCGGAGCACTCGTCCATTTTTCAAAAGGTCGTTGACCACCATCCCCACTTGCTTAGAAGGTATAGAGAAGCCCATACCTTCAAATCCAGGTACGGCTATCTTAATAGTGTTGATTCCTACCACTTGTCCGCTTAAATCTACCAAGGCTCCGCCAGAATTGCCTGGATTTATGGCTGCATCAGTTTGTATGAGATGAAAGACGAAGCCCTCTTCACTAGTTATGATTCGATTCAAGCCACTGACCACTCCTGATGTTACTGACCGAGCAAATCTCAAGCCTAATGGATTGCCTATGGCCACTACTTGTTGACCTACCACTAGTTTATCGGAATTACCAAACTTAGCCGGTGTAACTTTTCGATCAACTTTTATTTTAATAACTGCCAAATCAGTACGCGGATCTGTCGCTACCACAGTGGCCTCTTCCTGATTGCCATCAACCAGGCTAACGACCAAGCGATCAGCGCCCTCAACCACATGATAATTGGTAACGATGTGTCCTTCCTTGTCCCAAATCACCCCTGAACCAGTTGCTTCCGAGCTCCTCTGGTTGAACATATCCCCATTGCGGCGCAAACTGCTTACCCCAACTATGGAAGGGCTTACCTTACTGGCGACATTACTCACCGAACCAATTGCAGGTACTCCTTGTTCATCATTTATAACCTTCTTACTCGGACCAGTAAGGCTGTTAAAAAAAATAAAGGTTCCCAGTCCCAAGCAAAAACAGATCAAGAAAATTTTAATCCCCCGCATGTTACTTATCTTCACGCTATTCCTCCTTAAGGGGCTGTCAAGAAATAAACTAGTCATTTACTCCGGTCTTTTTCACGTTATACTTCGTTATCAAAACGCGGTAATACCTCCAGTATTACCACTTTTTGATGCCTTGTCTAACGCGAAAAATCCTCGGAGTAGTCTGCCTTCTTTATTCCTTGACAGCCCCTAACAATTATTATCCATATCTTTTGCAAGCTAAGTCGATTTATACTTTGCAACATAGTATTTAAAGGAGTATATCTTTCCACAAAAAAAGAGAGGTTTTAACCTCTCCCTGTAATTTCATTATTAATTCAATTTTTCACAGTTGACCTATAATGCGACGTAAGAAGAGCGTGTTGTGGGGACGGTCCTTTTGACACGCCAACTAGGAACCGGCGAGGCGTGTCAAAAGGACCGTCCCCACAACACGCTCTTATTTGATCCGGGCGCCCAGGTTGCTTAATTTCTCAGTTACGTTCTCATAGCCGCGAAAGATGTGTATGGCATCCTCTATAATGGTTTCCCCCTGAGCCGCCAACGCGGCTATAATCAATGCAGCCCCGGCGCGTAGATCAGTTGCCTTTACCCTTGCTCCGTATAGAGATTTGGTTCCTTCTATTACCGCCGCATGTCCTTCTAGTTTGATTTTCGCGCCCATACGATTTAGTTCATCCACAATTTGAAACCGGTTTTCAAAAACATTCTCTACCACTACGCTGGTGCCATCCGCCAGAGCCAGCAAAGCCAGCATCTGCGATTGCATATCAGTTGGGAACCCCGGATAGGGCATGGTTTTAATATCCGCCCGCAGGATCTTGGGTCCCGCTTGTACTATTATTCCCTGATCGGTTTCATGGACAATGGCACCCACTTCCTGTAACTTGGCAATTATCGGGTGAAGATGGGTGGGGATTACATTTTCCACCAAAACCTCTCCCCCAGAAATCGCTGCTGCTATCATATAGGTGCCGGCTTCGATGCGATCAGGTATAATGGCGTATCGTCCCGCTTTGAGTGCTGAAACCCCTTCGATTTTTATAATATCCGTCCCGGCTCCTCTTACTTTGGCTCCCATTGAATTTAAGAAATTGGCTAAATCAACAATCTCCGGCTCCTTGGCAGCATTCTCAATGATGCTGCCCCCCGGAGTTTTGCAGGCCATCATCATCAGGTTCTCGGTAGCTCCTACGCTGGGAAAATCTAAGTATATTCTTGAACCACGGGGCTCCCGACGCTCTGCGTAAATATATCCGTGCTCAATATCGACATGGGCACCCAGAGCTCGCACACCTTTTATGTGCAAATCCATGGGTCTGGTGCCAATATCACATCCTCCAGGCAGAGATACTATCGCTTCCCCCTGGCGTCCCAACAATGCTCCCAAAAAAAGATTGGAAGCCCGTAGCTTCTTGGACAATTCATAAGGAGTCTGACAGTCCATCTCATGCCCAGGTGGACAAATTGACAGACTTCCATCTTCGTTCCAATGGATATCGACTCCCATTTCAAGTAGTATCTCTACCATAACCTCGGTGTCGCATATCCGAGGGACGTTGTCCAGAATAGTCTCTCCCTCCGCCATGATACTAGCGGCAATCAGAACCAACCCCGCGTTTTTAGCTCCACTTATTTTCACACTGCCTCGCAGTGCCTGTCCTCCCTCAATAACCAGATGATCCTGCAAAATTAACACCTCGCCTAATTGTTTTCCAGATACTGATAAAAATCCTCCGCGAAGGTTTTATAATCAATACCCAGAGCCTTTTCTGTCGCCTTGGTCATAGAATCGCCGTTACCGAGATAGCGAAGTATTGTGTATAATTTCTCTTCCCCGTAGCTATTTACTAGGAAATCCACTGCCTGTAAGGATTCCCAGTAAGCCACTGACTGGTCGAGACTATCAAAATTCTTCTCCAAATTCTCTAAGGTATAATAGTGAAACTTCTGCCCTCCGGCAAAAGGATCAGCAAATTCAAATCCGGTAATCTTCTTTTCCGTATACTGAGCAATTCCTTCTGTCCACCAACGATTATAATTCCCCTTGGTCATTTCATCAACTATTAAATGAGTAAACTCATGCACCATAGGTCCTTCTTTCACAAAACGCTCTCGTTGTCCCAAGTCTGACAACCAAGCATTGGGGGACAATATCCTGATGGTTCCGCCCCAGTAAACACCTAGTGCTTTTTCATTTTTATCCCAGCCAAAACTGGCAGCCAGGCTCATATTATCAGGATATATCACAATGGTGGTCTGCTTGGCAGGCTGTCGGCCTAAACTACTACTTACGGAAGTGTAAGCTTCTTCAGCTGACTCGGCCACCAGTTTCACACCATCCTCGTCTAAGGGCAAATACTTAATTATATAGTGCTCGGTCTGCAGTTCATCCCATTGACCGGTTCGGAAATTGGTCTCCTGTCCCACCATGAAACGCATTAAATCCTGCCTGACCTGTCCGGTCAGTCCGCCATTTTTAGATAGATAT
Source organism: Syntrophomonas sp. (assembly GCA_028693695.1). GTDB lineage: Bacteria > Bacillota > Syntrophomonadia > Syntrophomonadales > Syntrophomonadaceae > PHAA01. Next base: position 28,762 of record JAQUUV010000003.1, on the reverse strand, counting down.
AATCCCAGTATTGCCAGGGCCATAATTACCAGCGCCAGCCAGGTGTTGTTGACACCCTTTATTCCTGACAAAGTACCCCTCTCCCCTCATCCCTTACCCATTGATTATACAATGGTTGCACGATTTGGGGTAAAGCAAATACTGGTACAGTTGGCAGGGACTCTAAAGAAATAAACTAGTCACTTACTCCGGTCTTTTTCGCGCTATACTTCGTTATTCAAAACGCGCTAATACCTCCAGTATTACCACGTTTTGATGCCTTGTCTAACGCGAAAAATCCTCGGCGTATTCTGCCTTGTTTATTCCTTTACAGCCCCTTATTCTTTTAGGTATTCAGTCACTGCCATACCGGCTTGAGCGCCGTCTCCTACGGCTGTAGCAATCTGCCGGGTCCGCTTGGCTC